>CAZERP010000006.1:0-37189 GCA_964514805.1 Microcaldota archaeon | reverse complement strand
GAGGAGAAGAAGGATTTACTTTATTCTCTGCTATGAACACAGGTCACGACGGAGCACTAGGCACTGTACACAGTAACAGCGCCAAAGAAACATTAACCCGTTTAGTTTCACCCCCAATAAGCGTACCACTCGTAATGCTTAACTCCTTGAACTTAATCGTAATGCAACAAAGAATTAACGATAGACGAAAGGGTTTGATTAGAAGAGTAACTGAAATTGCAGAACTAGTTCCAGCCGAAGAAGGCCAAATGCCAACAGTACAAACCCTATAAGAACGGGACGCAGTAAACGACGAGATTAAGAAAACTAAAAACAAACCGCGATACATCGATACGCTTTCTAAATTCACCGGCATTGAACCCGCCACAATAGAAAAAGAAATTACAATTAGAGCTAAAATACTCCAAGAAATACACGATAAGGGTATTCGCAGTTCGAAAGAAGTAGGCCAACTTACTCAAAACTACTCGCTAAAAGCAGCGCAAAGTACGAAAAAAATAGGTGTTTAGGGAATTGGCCGGTAAACTTTCGAACTTAAAAAGCGCAATAGAAGAAGAACCACAAGAGCAAAAAGAAACTGACTTAAAAGTTGACGAAATAGTAAAAAGACTACGAGGAAGTGGACAAAGCGCGCCCGTAGCTACGAAAAAGAGTGCTAAAGTTAAAACAGAAAGTTTAGGTAAAGTTGGTAATATATATGCGGCGCTTGAAAATCCATTAAACGCGCTATCCGGAATAATCACGCTATTACCAGTTAGTCAAACTCTTAAAAGTGACTTAGAAGCATCTGGCGCAAAATATACTCCTGAAAATTACATCGCGCTATGCACGACTACTGCATTTGTTTTTGCGATAGTGTCCTTTTTCATAATGGCAATCCTTACTGCTGCTTTTGGTGACGGGTCAGCTAGTTCGATTACTACTGGACTTGCAATTAGCATAACCATGGCACTACTAGGTTTTGCGGGCGGCCTTGCACTAACTCTTTCGTACCCATCCATGCAAGCAAATGGTAAAGCCGCGTTAATAGATAAAGAACTACCTTTTGCGTTGCGCCAATTATCAACTCAAGTTAAAGCAGGAGTAAGTTTTACAAGAGCGCTCAAGTCAATTGGAGATACTAATTATGGAGTACTCACAGTTGAAATTAAAAAAACTCTTTCGGATATGGATGGCGGCCTTTCAACAATAGAAGCTTTGCGCAAACTTGCAACTAGAAATAAGAGCCAAGGATTACAAAGAGCAGTAACTCAAATATCCCGCGCGTTACGAACGGGAGGAAATCTTTCTGAAATAATATCAACTATCGCAGATGACGTGTCTTTTGAAACTAGAATGAAGATAAGAGACTACACTGAACTCTTAAACCTCATTAGTATAGTCTACATCATGATTGCAGTAGTCGCACCCGTAATGGTAACAATACTTGCAGCAGTAACTCAGCTACCCGTATTTGGTGGTGGAATTGCATTCGGTTTAATTTTAGGGGTATTTATCGGAATTGCAAGCATAACATGCGCACTAGTTTACGTAATTAAAAAAGCAGAACCAACAGGTTAATTCACACATGGCATTCAATTTACTTCAAAAATATAATTCATTTAAGCAATTCTATCAGTCAATGGGATTATCGCTATCATTCCCTATGTTCATCGCGATAATGACGGGAGTTGCGCTACTTGGAGTTGTACTTAGTATATCGGCAGGTTTTTACTTACCCGCGTCAACTCGCTTAAACACGCCAATAGTTTCACTAGTGGTATTCATTGCTATTACTAGTCTTGTAATTAGTATTCCATTCACGCTACGAAACAAACGTATTGATCACATTGAAAATTCACTTCCTGACTCGTTAAAGCATATGTCACTTGTCCTCAAAAGTGGAGGCACTACCGAAACTGCTCTTGAAGAAGTATCGGGCGCTGACTATGGCCCCATAAGTGATGACCTTAAAATTGCACTAAAGGAAATGAAAGAAGGTAGGACTTTTGATGAAGCGTTTATGCAGGCCGCGCAACGCAGCGGATCTGAATTATACGTTAGAATAGCTAGCATTATAGTAGACGCAAGAAAAGCAGGTGCGGGACTATCGGATGTCATGAATGCAATCGCAGAGGACGCTCGTGACGTTCAACGTATTAAAAGAGAAAGACAAAGTCGGACGACTATGCAAGTTACTTTTCTTTTAGTATCTAGTCTTTTACTTGCCCCGTTTATTTTTGGTTTTGCAATCTCAATAGTTGACTTTATGAGCAAAGGTCTTGTCACAAGTGGAGCTGCAGCAGCTAAAGCAGTTACTGTACCAGAGCTTGCATCGCAAGACGCTGGCCTTGCCGCATTCCTAGCGCTCTCGTTAAACTCGCTTGCAGAAAAGCAGCCCATTTTTGCTTGGCGCGCAATTGCACTTGATCAAATTTTAATACTGTTTACAATAGTTCAATCAATCGTATCAACTACGGCTATTTCACTTATCCGTAACGGCAAACCGTTTAAGTACGCGATGTACATGCCACTTGCTGTAATGATGGTAATCTTTGTGTACATCATTGGTAAGACTTTTTCAAACTTTATTGTAGGCGCTTAAATATTTATGAGAAAAATTCAAAAGAAGAGCAAAAGAGGACAAACCGCAGTAGAGTATTTACTTATACTTGCTAGTGCGATTGTTTTCATAACAGTGGCCGCGTATTACATTAAAAATAACGTGTTAACCGGCTAAATTTAAAACCCCGTAAACGTAAGTAAAATAACGAATAAAATTGGTGTTTTTGATATTATGAGTTTTTGGAAAAGTGAAAAAGGACAAGGAGCTTTTGAGTATATTCTTCTATTAGCTGGAGTCTTGTTAATCGTAGTACTAGTAATATTCCTACTAAGAAGTAACCTCTTTGGTGGCGCGGCTAAAAGTGTAAACGAAACGCAAAGTCAATTCGCGCAAGAAACAAATCTAGCCAATTGTAAAAACGAAACAACCGGTAAGTTGAACTTATCAATTGAAGGTTGCGACGTAGGTCAATAAAAAGCACGCCTGTTTTTTTATGAAAATATTTACAGATGAAAAAGGCCAAGCGTCAAGTGAGTATTTACTTCTAGTTGCACTTGGCCTAGTTATTATTTTAGTCGCAGTTTCAGTGGCTTTGAAAACTAAAGATCTAGCAGAATTAGTAAGTTTGAAAGCTGAAAATCAAAGAAATGAAACGCTATCTCAAATAACTCGCTAAACGAAAAGGAGGAAAATACGATTTATGGAGCTCCTCGTACTAGCCATCTTGTTCGTATATTTACTAGCGGCCGTTGTTTTTGATGTTAAGAAGAGGATAATTCCAAACTTTTTGAACTACTCTATGTGGCTAGTGGTAGTTGTACTTGGAGTTTATTTTAATCAAGTTGTAAATGTTTTGTTATTTGGAGTAACTTCGTTCATCGCCGCATATTTATTGTATAAACTTGGCGTATGGGCTGGCGGAGATGCTAAACTTTACGTTGCTATTTGCGCCACGCTACCTTTACTAGGCAAGTTTGACTTAGTTTATCTTATTTATGTCTTTATTGTAAGCGCGTTGGTTTGTATTCCTGTGATTGGTGCTTTAAACGCGAGCAAAGTTGCTACGCATCTAAAAGACATTAACTTAACTAAAGAAATGCTGCTAACGTGCGCTAAGAGTGCTTTTGTAAGCGCGGGAGTAACTAGCGCGCTAAGTATTGTGATGGGCTTAAACACATACTTGGCGGTTGCTTTGTTCGTGTTGACTTTTTTTGTAAAACCACACGTCATACTCGCAGGTTTACTTTTCGCAGTTGGGCTTTACTTGAACGCGTTGAATGCAGCTAAGATTCTATTGTTAGCATTTTTTGCAAGTTTAATCGTAGTGACTTTGTTTAAGTTTTTTGTTTTAGTACAAAAACACGTACTTCGAGAAGAGAAGAAAGTACGTGAGTTAAAAGAAGGCGACGTTCCCGCATTTACATTATCTTTGGTTAATGGTCGTGTTGTGAAGAGTAGTACTTTTAGTTTAATCAAAGAAGCGATTAGAAAACAAGACCCCGGTTTAATAGAAGTTAAAGGCAAAGTTCTTTGCGATTCAACCTACGCGGGCGGAGTTAGTAAAGAGCAAATAGAATGTTTAAAAAACGTCGATGGGCTTCACTCTATTACGATTAGAAAAAGTATAGCATTCGCGCCGGCGTTGGCAGTTGCATATTTTGTAGTAGTGTTACTAACATGATTAAAAGAAAAGGTCAAATTGCAGTTGAGTTTTTCCTAGTTGCAGGTTTTGTTTTACTACTCGCTGCTGGGCTAGTTGTTTTAATAGATGGACAAATTAATTCCACTAGTAATTTGTCTAAAAGCGCAGTTGCTAAGGCAGCAGTTGAAGGCGTAACTAATAACGCTAGGCAAGTTTGGCTAAGTGGCAGTGGCAGTCGAGTTGATCAAACGTTTTTCGTTCCAGATAACACAGCTTGTTTTTTGTATAATTTTGAAGCTAATGAATTGTATTGCTTAGTTGCGGGACGAGATATTGTAAAAGCAGATAGTTTAACTGGAGTTACGCTTACGATTGATGTTAATTGTGCGAAAAGCGGCTGGATTAAGACATCCGTCGAGAATGTTGGCGAGGCAGTAGAGTTGAAATGCAGTTAAATCGCAGAGGGCAAAACGCAGTGCAGTTTATGGTAATTACTGCAGTTATTTTAACGGTTGTTGGCGTTGTTGCGATTAGCGCGGCTAGTGATTTTGAAAAAACTTTATCTTTAGCGTCAGTTAGAAACACAGCTAGTTCTTTTGCTGGCGATCATGGTTATTTGCTTGAGCGAATTGAAACTTCGGCTGGCGGCGGGTATTATAATTTTAGTTTAATTCTTAGACGTGAAAAGGTTGACGCGTCAAGTGATGGTTTAGTTGAGGGCGTTTTGAATAAAGTCGCAGTGGTTTTGAATCAGCCTGCGCCGCAAGTTAATGCAGATGGTTGTAGTTTAATTGCGCATTATACTTATTGTGTGAAAGTTAATGAAAATTGACGAGTTAAATAAAAGCGCGTTGTTTGTGAGTAGTGTTTTTCTAATTTTTTTGTTGTATTTTTACAGTTTGAATTATTCTTTTTCTAATGCGGTTAATGTAAGTTTTAATGAACTGCGCGAATTACGTAGTGGTACTTTGGTTAAGTTTACGGGCAATGTGAATGTTGGTAATCGTACTACTGTTTGTTTGAATTATTGCGTGTATCTTAATGATTATTCTGGAAGTTCGGGTTTAGCTACGGTCATTGGAGTTGTAGATAATCGAAATTACACTACAGTGAAGGTTTTGAAGTCGTATTCGTGAGTGTCATGGATTTAATCGCGTTTGTTTTTGGTTTGGTAGCTAGCGTAACTGGTTTAGTTTCGTTCATTAATGTTAATACTGTTCTTGAATTTGCTAGGTATTTTTCTTTAGGGGATTTTGCTTTGTTTGCAGTGGTTTTAAGTTTTGCAAGAGTGCCTTTTGAAATACTTTCTTTTACACTGATCGGCGCTTTTAATGAGAGTACGGCGGTTGCTACGAGTAAAGATTTGCAAAGTTTTAATGTTTTATTAAAGCAAAGTGTAGCGGCGGTGTTTGTTGCGCTTTTGTTATTACCTGCGTCGACATATGTACTTGCTTTGGTTTGGAAGGAAATCAAAACTTATTCTATACTTTTGGCAGTTTTAGTGTTTGGAGTTGTTGCATTTAAGTATTTTAAGAAAAATGTATTAGACGCAGCAGTTGTGGTTTTGCTTGCAGGGACGTGTGGATTAGTTGCGCTTCGGACTTTAAGTTCAAGTGGTCTTTTTCCTCTTCTTACTGGACTGTATGCAATTTCAGTTTTATTATTTACAAGTAAAACTGGGCAAAAAGGTTACAGGGATTCGAAGTTTAGTTTGAAACTTAGCATCGCGGGGGCGATCGGCGCGATGTTTGCAAGTTTGCTGCCTGCAACGGGCGTGTCAATAGTTGCTATTCTTTGTATGGCCGTGTTTGCGATTGAGAGTTTAGGTTTTCAATCGCTTGTTTTTAGTATTTACTCTGCTCGAGTCGTGTTTGATTTTGCTAACGTATACACTATTTCTAAAGCAAGGTCAATGGCCGCGACACTACTACCTTACACGCTATCGTATGATGCGATGTTTTCATTAATCTTAATTGGAATCGGGTCGTTTTTACTAACCGCCGGAGTAGTGCACGTTTTTGGAAGTAAATTAAAGTTAAATCTAAACCAAAGTAGCGTTAAAATTATTTTAATCGTGTTAATTTTGCTCGCAGTTGCGATTCAAACTGGCCCGTTTGGCGTACTTGTACTAGCAACTAGTAGCGCGATTGGCGCATATAGTGCTAAATGTGATAATCGACTATTGTTAGCGTCTTCTTTGTTAGCAGGGGCGCTATCCACACTTTTTTAAGTTTCAAACCAGTTCACATTATTAACGTATTATGCGTCGTGGCCAAATTGGTTTTGAAATGCTTATAGTATTCGCTATTGCAATTACTCTTGTTATTTGGAGTGCAAAGCTAGTTGACTCACTAAGTACTGGAAGTGTTCAGGAAAAAATTCAAGTAAATACACTAAAAGAATTAGTTAATAGCGCGTGTAGTACTCAAGTTAAATTTGCAAGTAAAGTTGTTTGTTCTTTTGAAAAAGGTCAAGCTAAAAGTTACGACGTACTAACTCAAGATAATACCATAACCGTAACAACGGGTGAAAAAAGCGCTAGCGCTACTAGCCTTTGTGGTGTTGAAGGCGGGCCAATACACGTAAGTTGTGAAAATGCAAAATTATGCTTTAACTATAACGCGGGTCGCGTAGCAATTTCTAGTGGAGATTGTTCGTCATGAAAGGGCAGCTTTTATCCGTAGATTTACTAATAGGTATTTTGGCGGCCACAGCCGTATTTTCTATAGGCGTGAACTATTTTGACTCAATTAATTTAAGACAAGTTCACACTAATAGCGCGGGCGCGGCAAGCGACTTAATTTTACAAGGGCAAACAGTAGCGAATAGTTGTTATATTCAAAGTACTTTTAACGACGCGGTTTTAGTAGACACTTGCAGCGCATTAGATCTAAACACTTGTACTAACGTATATACGATCAAGCGTTTTACTACAGTTAATTTAACCGAAGATAGTTGCACAAACGGGTGCATTTTAGAGGTCAAAACATGCGAGGCTTAGTATTTACTGTAGACGCCGTACTTGCCCTTTCAGTACTAGCAGCGGCGCTTCTAATAGCAAACGCGTTTTCAAACACAGTTAGTTATGACACGTTACATATGCATATTGCTGCGCGAGATTATGCATCTTTAATGAGTAAAGGTATTGAAATACCGCAAGAAAAACTCTCCTTTCCCGTGACACTAGATAAAAGTGAAGTTACTGGTGGAGTCGTAGTTACTAGCGCATTAAAACAATACTACCTGCCATGCAGTTGTGAAACTACGGAATGTAATTTAGTAGGAGACTCTGCTTGTTTAGAAGAGCAAAGCGAAATTAAGACTTTGCAAGCGTGGAGTGCGAAATAAACATGAAAGGTTTCTTCTCATCAACATCAGTTTTGCTCGCAGTCGCTATAATTGCATTAGCCGCGTCAGTTGCACTACTTGAACAAAATCACGCTAAAGCAAATACGACCATACTTAGAAATCAAATACTTTTTGAAAAAAGCCAGGACGCGGCGGAAATAACTAGCGCGGCGATAACTCAGGTAATTGCAGCAAGTGGTAAACAAGTACAATGTAACGCGGCAAACTTACAAGCATCCATCGACGCACGTAAAGATTTAGTACTAAACTTAGGGGGCAATGAGAATTTGAATAGTAAAATAAGTGACTTGGCATTCGAAGTTGAAGGCAATAACCCATATATCGTACATACCACAGGCGTTTTGAAAACTACTTTAGATAATGCAGATGTAGAAAAGAGTTTAGATTTAAGTAAAAAGTTAGAAATTATATCAAACGCAGAAGAACAAATCATAAACGTAACCGACATAGGTAGCGGAAATTATAAGCAATTTACCATTACTTGCTAAAAGATAGGGTTAAAATTGTTTAAGCCCTAAAAAAATACAGTTATTTACTTATGAAACCACTAGCAATTGCTACTATTATTCTTTTAATCGTATTATCTATACCTCTAGTGCTAACTGCGCTAAACCCGCCAAAGCCAGTTACATTAAGCCAAACTGACGTAGAAAGAATTGCAACTAACTACATAGCAGCTACGTATCCCGGTTCAACTATTACTAATTTAGCTATAACTAGCCACGAAGGGGACGCGTACAAAATAACTATTGAATACAACCAAGGTACGGACAATACTTGCAAACGTTACAAATGCTACTACGAAGGCCCTGCAAGTCAATACTGCAGACAAGACTCGCCAAACGGCTTAGGCTCATGCTGAACTCGTAAAAATGGCATTACACTAGATAAATTTCATGAAATTGCCAAAACAGCTGCCGAATTAAAAAATACACATCTAGCTTGCGCGCAACACGACGTATTTACTCCAACTAGCACTCGTGAAGTGGACACGTATTTGAAAAGAAAGCTAGGTAGTAAAATGCCAAAGTAAAGTAAGACTTATTTTTTTTATCTGTAATTTTGACCCTAGCTTACTTGGTAGTAGTATTCGCCTGCGCTTTTTTGTTCTTGGTCCATTTGTGAGTTTAGTTTATTTGCTCTTGGTCTTCCTGATTGTGGGTCTCGGCGGAAAGTTATGTTCATGTCTTTTAGGAATTCGTTCATTGCTTTGCGCATTGATATTGGCGCGCTTGCAGTTGCGTTTTTGCCTGGTTCGCCTGAGAATACTATTGCGCCGTCAGATACTTGATCTATGAAGAGTAAATCGTGGTCGACTACTAGTGTTGGTACGTCTGTGCTTTCTGCTACTCTTTTTACTAAGTGCGCAGCTGCTAGTCTTTGTTCTACGTCTAAAAAGCTTGATGGTTCGTCAAGTAAGCGTAAGCCTGCTTTGCGAGATAGCGCGACTGCAAGGTGTAGTCTTTGAAGTTCTCCGCCGGAGAGGTGTTTTACTTCTTTGTCTTGTAATGCTTGTAATTCTAGTCTAGGTACGCATTCGGCGTTGAGTACAGATAAGTCGATGTCTTTGTGAGAGTAAATGTAATCTCGTACGGTTCCGTCAAAGTCCATTAACAAGCTTTGTGGTTTGTATGCTACTTTCCATTCAGTGTGGTTGATTATTCCATCATCTGATGTTTCAAGTCCAGCGAGTATTTTTACGAAAGTGCTTTTACCAGTAGCGTTTGGTCCTAGGATTCCAATTACTTCTCCTTTGCCAATAAAACCGCCGTTAACTTTTAACGCGAAGTCTTTACCATACGTTTTAGTGAAGTCAAAGTACTCTATTATTTTGGCGCGTTTAGCGTTTCTTTCTGCATGTGAAGTGTAATCGAATTTTATTGAATTTACTCTAAATCGCATGTTTTCTGCTTTCAAAAATCCGTCTAGGTATTCGTTGATTCCTTGTTTGGCTGATTTTAATTCAGATACTACTCCGAATGCGCCTCTTTGTCCGTATACTACGTGAACGTAGTCAGATAGGTAATCTAGAAGACCTAAGTCGTGTTCGACGCACATTACTCCTTTTTGGTTTTCAACTGCTAGTTTTTGAATTTTCTTTGCAATTTCGAAGCGTTGGCTTACGTCTAAGTAAGATGACATTTCGTCAAAGAAGTAAACATCTGCCGTTTTAGCAATGGTGCAGCAGATTGCAAGTCGTTGTAATTCTCCGCCGGAAAGTTTATTCGTAGTTCTTTCGAGCAAGTCGTTTAATTGAAACTGTTCAATTAGTTCTTTGGATGCGTTGCATTGATCTAATAGTTGTTTAACTGTGATTTTTGAGTTTGCGATTTTATCTACGTATTGCATCTTGTGCGCTACTTTAACTTCGCCTTTTGAGAGTGACTCTAAGTAAGATTGAATTTCATTTCCGCGGAAGTGTCTGCGTACTTCTTCCCATGATGTTTCTTGGTCAAATTTGCCGAAATTTGGCTTAATTGCGCCTCTTAAAAGTTCTAGTGAGGTTGATTTTCCAATTCCGTTAACTCCAATTACTCCAACTACGCTGCCTTTTTTTGGTAGCATGAGTCCATGTAATCTAAATGAGTTGACTGCGTATTGGTAAGTTGGCGCGCCTTGCGCGTTTGGTAAATTAATTATAGTGATTGCGCCGACGGGGCATTTTTTTGGACAAATTCCACAACCAGAACATAAATTCTCGTGTATGACTGGCCAGCCTTCTTCGTCTTTCGTCACAGTTTCAATACCCATTTTTACATCTGGGCATACTTTTTGACAAATGTAACCACAAACTTCCCGAGTACATTTAGATCTATCAATAACTGCAATCCTAAAACTCATTTTTCACGTGGCCCCTCCGGGGCATAGTAACTAACTAAATATTAGTAAAAATATTAGGAAGAGCGATGAATTTTAAGCATGCACATCGTTAAAGAAATAGTTAATATTTATGGTAAAAAGTCGTTACGAAAAAGAATTAAAATTATTAGAAAGTGAAGACGCACAAAGTGGCGGACACGACGACCACGGCCACGGAGGAGGTCATGACGACCATGGACACGGAGGACATGGCGGCGGTCACGATGATCACGGTCACGGCGGTGGCCACGGAGCAGATCATGGACATGGTGGCGGGCACGACGACCACGGCCACGGAGGACATGGCGGAGGACATGATGACCATGGCGGCCATGGAGGTCACGGACATGACGATCACGGCCATGGTGGTGGCCACGGCGGGCATGCGCCGGCCCCTAAAGCAGCAGCCGCAGGGTCAAAAATGGATGATTATATTGAAAACGTGGTGTTTTTCCCAGCGGGAATTATGCATAACTTAATTCACATTTTAATCGGCAGTGTTTCTGGCAGCATTAGCAAAACAGTAATTTGGGACTTACACTCTGGCGAATCTGACTTTAAAGGTGGGCCAATTGGCAAATTTATGTTTGGGGCAGCTCCTTTCCTGCTTTTGATCGTTTCAGTTTGGCTATATAAAATGTCAACTGGTTCATATGGCGCATGGCAAGGCATCCTATTTTACCTAGCGTTTTGCGCAGGATTTGCAGCAAAACCAAGCGGCCGAGACTTTAAGTTCATGAAAGAAGCAAACACTACACTAATAGCGCCGCTAGCAATACCTACAAACATAGTTACTGAATACTACAAAAAAGTATTCTACGGCTTAACAGGAAACATGGCAATAGGCGTCGGCACATACTTACTCGCATTTTACTTATAGTTTTTTCCTACTCCCTTATTAATTTCGCGTCATCTTAGAAATTTAAAAAGAGAAATGCAAATTTATGATTGAAGCGTCTAAAAAATCTGATTTAGTGTCATATCCGATTAGAGATATTGTACAAGAAGCTAAACGCCTAGAGAAAGCAGGCACACAAATGACTTATTTGAATATTGGAGATCCTGCAGTTTATGGCTTTAAACCACCTGCGCATATTCGTGACGCAGTAGTAGACGCAGTTAAAGGAAATTATACGGGTTACGCGCCTTCAGAAGGAGATGCGCAATTAAGAGAAGAAGTTGCTAAGTACGAAGGCGTAGCGCCAGACGATGTTTACATTACATCTGGCTTATCTGAAGGTATTGAATTCTTATACCAAGCAATGTTAGAACCCGGCAGGAATTTCCTCTTACCCGAGCCCTGCTACCCATTATACTTAACGAAGTCTAAAGTTAACTTCGGAGTAGAAAATTTCTACGCGTGCCCGGCTGACACTGGATATGAACCAGATGTTGAAGACATGCGAAAGAAAATTAACAAACTAACCCAAGCGATTGTAGTAATTAACCCTAATAATCCAACTGGCGCAGTCTACTCACCTAAAACGCTACAAGCAATAGTAGACTTAGCTGGTGAATACAAATTACCAATTATTGCAGATGACGCGTACGAAATGTTAGTCTTTGATGGTAAGACCGTTAACATGCGTGAAATTTGTAAAGACGTTCCTTTAATCAGTGGTAACTCAATGTCTAAAAATTTCGTGTACCCCGGCGCACGTGTGGGGTATGTTGCATTTCACGGCGAAGAATGGACGAAAGTAAAAGATGCCACTAGACGATTATGTAATCAAAGGCTTTCAATTAACTGGGAGCAGCAACGCGGAATGATCGCTGCACTAAAAGGATCTAGAGCTCACTTAAAACAACTTAACTCTGACTTAAAAGACAGACGCGATTTACTCGTAAAAAGAGTAAATGAAATAGACGGACTAGAATTACCTGCGCCAAAGGGAGCATTTTACGCATTCGTAGAAATAACCGACGCAAAATACAAAGATGACTGGCAATTCGTAAGAGAACTTCTAAAAGATGGAGTCGTCGTAGTACCCGGCAGCGCATTCGCACCAACAATGCCAGGACAACACTTCAGACTAGTATTCCTAACCACACCACAAGTACTAAACCACGCAATGGACAAAATCGACAAATTCATGAAAAAATAGCTTAACTAAGTATAGACTTAGCTTTTTGTAGGAATGTTAGGTCTCTTTTTTGTATGAACAAGGGATCGTATTCACTGCTACTTGGTTTTGCGTTTTTAACTAGTATAATTGCTTCATCGAGTGTAACCCATTTTAGTTTGAAGTCTCTGTCTAATTCTTCTTTGGTAAATTGAACTGCGCCTGGTTTTCCTTGAACTTTAGCTATGAAGCAGTAGTTAATTTGAAGTGTTGCAATGCCACTTCTGTACTCTATTATCATACCCACTTCGTTAGTGACTTTGGCTTTGCAGCCAGTTTCTTCGAGTATTTCACGCTCTAATCCTTTGGCGATGTCTTCTTCTCCTTCAACTCCGCCACCGGGAATTTTGTAATAATCTAGTTTACCTACATTAAGCAAAGCAACTTTACCTTCAGAATTGAAAAGAACAGCTCTAGCTGCCTTTCTAACTGTATACTTACTACAAATAGTTGGTTTAATTCCAACATCTTTTTCAGTCAATTCACAAAGAAGTTCCATGTAATTTTTAAGAGATGCGAGTGATTTAAACAGCTAAGTTCCTTATTATTTTTAGAAACGAAATGAAGTTTTCAGTTCATCGTAATGATTTGTTTGAAATTAAAGTCGAGGCACACACAGTCGAAGACCTCTGGTATCTTTCTCGTTTTATCGACGAAGGCGATTTAGCCGAAGGCATAACGTTTCGAAGAGTCAAAGCATTAGATAAGACAAGAGCAGACAGCGGCGAGAAGATCAAAGTTCACGTTCAAATTCAAGTTGCAAATGTAGAATTTGCAGAGAATAGCAACAAATTAAGAGTAACCGGAAAGATCCTACACGGGAGCCCAGCTGAGTTTATTCAAATAGGAGAACACCAAACACTCGACGTAGAGCCATACGAACATATCAAAATATACAAGCGAAAGCTACGTGAGGACCAAAAATCGCTCCTAGAAGAAGCTAAAGAGCAAAGCAAACAAGTCAAAGCAGTTATGTGCCTCCTAGACGAACAACAAGCCACACTCTGCAGACTATCCCCGTTAGGTTTGAAGTTTTTTGCTGAAGTTGAAAATCAAGCCAATAAAAGAGACCTACCTAATTTCTCGAAGAGACAACAAGAGTACTATGAAGAGATTGTTACAATTATTGAACACGAAGAAACAAACCACGTAATAATCGCAGGCCCCGGCTTTACCAAAGATAATTTTAAGAAATACTTAGAAAACAAAAAACCAAACATAGCAAAGAAAGCAATGTTTGACAGTGCAAGCAACGCAGAGAAAAGCGGAGCATACGAACTACTAAAATCAGGAGTTTTAGAAAAACTCCTAGGCGAACAGAAGTTACAACAAGAATACAAAGCACTAGAATGGCTCAAAATGAGCACAGCTAAAGAAGACGGACTTTCCACGTACGGCTACGCCGAAGTCAAAAAAGCAGTCGAAGCAGCAGCAGCCGTAGACGAATTATACGTCTCAGATGAAGTCGTACGTAAAAAAGAAGAAGTACAAGATCTTCTCGAAGAAGCTAAAAAAACGGGGTCAAAAATACTAATGTTTAACTCCCAAGACTCGGCCGGCAAGGAGTTTAACGCGTTTAAACTAGCCGCGAAGCTACGCTATAAGATGAATTACTAAAGAAACTTTGTTCTCCTAATTGCGTTCAACAAATCAGAAGTACCTACGTTAATTTCTCTTTTAGTCCAAGCGCCATTAGCACCACCAACGTAAGTCACGTTGGCAAGTTTTGACTTATCTAAATCACGCGCATGCGCCGCACCTACAATAATATGAGTTACGCCAAGTTCTTTTGCACGTTTATACATTTCAAGCGAGCGTTCAAAATTAACTACCCTCATTAAATGCCTAGCTGTAGACCTATCCATCACCATTGCATGATTATAGATAATAGCGCCGATTAATTTAGCCCGATTAGTTACATCTAAGTCGTGGCCGCTTTCTTCGGATGCTGCTTGAATTAGATCTTGAAATTCTTTTGGCGTATCTGCTTCAAATGAATTGCCTGCAATGTGCCAAAGCGCGCCGGCCACTACGTGTAACGCTTTGGAATGAGGAGAATCTTCAACATGAACTACGTCTATACCATTGCGTTTAGCTCTTAGTTCAACTGCTTTAAAATAACGTTCAGCAAATTTATTTACATCATTTGGAACTTTGCCTTCGGTTTTAATCTCAACACCAATCTTTGTAACTCCTTGTTTTTGTAATTCTTTTAGATGTGGAATTATTGCACGTACCTGACCAGATAATTCTGTATTTCCCCGTAAGTCTGGGTGTGTTCGAACACTATGCTCAACACCCAAGGCATGCATTTGTAAATTCATTATTCAATTAAGCGATTAAGCTTTAATTTAGTTCACGTCACAGTCAAAAATTATTTTTTGTATAACATGAATTGTGCAAGTAGCGCTTCTAGTTGGATTCTTTCGTTTGCTCCTTCAGTTAACCTAAAGTCATATTCCCCAATTTTATCCACTAGAGCGACTTTGGTTTTATCATCTATTTCTGTTGATCTTGTGACTTCTTGGAAGACTTGTGACATGATATCCTCGCCAGAAAGTCCGTATTCTATCATTAATTTGTCGAGTGCGCTTCGCGCAGCTGTGAAATTACCAGTGAATGCGAGTTTTATCATTTGGTTCACTTCTGCGGGTCTTGCTTTGGATGCTAGTTTGTATACGGATTCTTCGGTTATTTTTTTGGAAATACTTGCCGCGCCTTGTAATACGTTTAGAACTTTACGCGCGTCTCCTTCTGCAATGTATAATATTGCTTCTTTTGCTTTGTCATCTACAGTTAGGCCTTCGTTTTTTTCGACCATAGTGATTAGTTTAATCATATCTTCTTTGGAAAGTGGAGTGAATCGAAATACTGCGCATCTTGATTGTATTGGTTCGATTATACGTCCAGAGTAGTTACAGGATAGTATGAACCGGGTGTTTGATGAGTATTTTTCCATAGTTCTGCGAAGTGCTTGTTGCGCGTCTTGAGTTAACGCATCTGCTTCATCTAAGAATATTATTTTGAATGGAACGTCTGAAACTGGTAGAGTACGGGCGAAGTCTTTGATTTTACCGCGTACGATGTCAATTCCTCTTTCGTCAGATGCGTTCATTTCCAAGAAACTTTGTTGGAATGATTCTCCGAATAAGTCTTTAGCTAGTGCAATTGAACTAGTAGTTTTACCTGTCCCGGCTGGTCCTGCGAGGAGCATATGTGGCACGTTTTTTGCAGAAACGTATGCGATTAAGCGTTCGGTTATGTTGCCGTGACCGATTACATCTTGAAGTGTTTTTGGGCGGTATTTTTCTACCCATGGAGTAAATTCAGTATGAGTAGTTGGGTTTGTAGTAAGGGAAGATTGCGTCATAAGAATGAGTCACTAGTTTGTTTTTACTAGTTATTTAAAGGCGTAAAAGGATTTTAAACCGTGGGCCTGTAAAATATAATATGACTCTTAAAATTAAAGCTGTAAAACCTACTCGTTCAGCTAAGTTAGATAAATTAACGACTTTAGTTGCTAAACACAAGTTGCTTACCGGTAAAGAGCCTAAATGTGCTAATTTGAAACTTTTACTAGACGCCAAAACTACAGTATTAGCTACGCCGAAAATGTTAAGTACACTGCAAGAAGATTCTGCTAGTTATGTTAAGCATTTACGTGAACGTATGAAAGTTATTAGTAAGTATGTTGACACTCATAAGAAAATGCACGGAACCGAAGAGATCACATTACCCCCTGCGTTGCATAAGGAGTGGACTTTGTTTTCTACTAGAAATCATGAATTGGCACAGATGCCTAAACTTGCTCGGGCTGCAGCTAGAGTACAAAACCCGCAGTTAAGACAATTGATTGAAAACCACAGGAGTCAAGTTAGTGCGATGTATGCTGAAGCAGATCGTGTTTTTACAGAAAGTGGCCTTACTTTTGCTAAAGTCGAAGCTAGAGAAGTAGCGTAAATAGTTTAAGATTTTTAGAATTAGTTAAAAAAAAAGGGAAGGAAAAGGACTTTATTATTGGTTTACGCCTGGGATTCCGTTTTCGTATTTCTTTTTCATTTCTGGGTTTGACCAGCATGAATCACAGCAGATTAAGCGTACTTTGCGTCCGTATTCTGTGTTCTTTGTTTTAGAATCGTGTTGACATTGTTTGCATACTGCTTTGCCGCACATTGAGCATCTTTCTAGATAGTGGGCGTCTTTTTGGCATCTTTCACATTTCATAAATTTAAATATAACCTCGAAAATAAACGTTTGAATATAAAGTTAACTTCTTTTTTTGTGTTAAAAGTAGTAATATTCTTTAGAAAAGTCGCGCTTTTTAAAAGCTACTTTTGACGTGGTTTTTAGTCAAATTGCTGTGGATATAGCTTATCTATAGTAGCGCCGCATACTTTACAGAATACTGGTTTACCTTCTAAATAGAACACATAGCCGCATACTCCGCATTTCCATTTTTTTTCTTTAGGTTTAGGTTCGGCCATTTTTAGCAAATTTCACTACCCGAATCTATTACATCCATTGGAGTTAATAGTTTAAGTTCGTCCTTTTCTTCGTTAAACGAAGTTAAAATCATACCATTAGACTCCAAACCCATCATCTTACGGGGAGGTAGATTTACTAGGATGATTAGTTGTTTTCCGATTAAGTCTTCGGGATTGTAGTGTTTGGCGATTCCAGATAGGATTTGTCTTTTTTCACTTCCGATGTCGATTAAGAATTTTAAGAGTTTTTCACTTTTTTCAACTTTAGTGCATTCTAATACAGTACCTACACGTATGTCGCATTTGGCAAAGTCATCAATCGTAATTACAGGTAATAATTCTTTCATTTTAATTTCACGTTAATTTTTTTAGAAATGTGCTTATTTTTATTCTAGTATTTCGGTTTGGTCGACTATTGAGTCGCCGTTTTCGTCGAATCCTTCTATTACTCGTGCGATTATTTGTGGGTTGAATGTGTTTCCTTTTTCTAGGTATTTCATTTTGGTTAGTAGTGCTAGGACGGCTGCTCTAGTTCCGATGTGGTTTAAACCTCCGATTAGGAGTATTTTTTTGTTTTTAGCAAAGGGACTATCTATTAGTTCGATAATTCCTACGTTTTCTCCGTAGCGTTTGCGTGAAAGCGTTGAGTATAAGTCGAAAGTTGTTTCTTCGAAGTGGATTGGTAGTTTTGAGTTAATTTCAGCGACGAGAGTGTTTACTTTGGGTCCGCCGATTAAGATGAGGTTTTCTTTCTTTATACGTTCATTAACTTCCGTGTCGAGGTAATAGAGTGGAAATTCGAATGAAGCGTAGGCGCCGAGGAGCATTGTGAGTTCAGATACGCAAAATTCGCTTCCGCGGGACCTGTATTTTCCATGTGGGTCTGGGGAGCCGATTATTATTCGTGCATTTAGGACGCCGTCTTGTATGAATTCTTTGAATATGAGGGGTGGTTCTTTGTCTTTTTGTAGTTTTAGGGGTTTGGCGTTGTTTTCGTTTAAAATTACGGTTAACGCGTCACTTGTGGCGGCGTATTTTTTTGCCATGGCGCCGCTTTTTTCTTCGTATTCTATTAATTTTACTAGGCCGGCTTTTTCGAGTAGGCCTACGTGATAGTATACTGTTTGGACTTGCATTTTGAGTTCTTTTGCAATAGCTGCGCAGTAGCTTGGTTCTTTAGCTAGGCGAGTTAAAATTGTTATTCTATCTTGTGATAAGGCTCCGAGTGATGACGGTTGAACTAGTGTGGTTTTGATTACTTTGTTTTCGTTTGTTATAACTTGCATATTTATCTAAATTACATAGAAAAACAACTATTATTAAAGTTTTTGTAGTAGTATTAAAGTTTTTTACATACAATTATGGTAATTGCGGGTTTTTTTCAGTTTTTTTGATACAACTAGAGGAAAACCATTAAGGGACTATATATAACCAAATTCGTCAAAATAATATACTCTTCATTAAAAAAAACAGAGAACTTTCAACTCGAAAACTCCAAGGAAGGCAAAAATGATTAAATCCGACGCGAGTTGAAAATTTCTCGACCTTTCAAAAACCTCTTTCTTTTTTCAAAAAAAACTAATTAAAAGTGAATTAAATTTATGTGTGGTATTATAGGCATTCTCGAAACGCAAAGCAAAAGCGAATTAGCCAAAGAATCAGTCGAACTCTTAAAAAAATTAGAATACCGCGGCTATGACAGCTGGGGAATAGCAACCGTTAACGGAAAAATCGAAGTAGATAAAAAAATCGGAAAAGTCACAACTACCACACTAAGTAACTCAGCTAACTTAGTTCTAGGCCACACCAGATGGGCGACCCATGGAGGCGTAACTAAAGAAAACGCTCACCCTCACCTTGACTGCACTGGAGAAATTGCAATAGTACATAATGGAATTGTAGAAAACTACCTTGAGTTAAAAGAACAATTAATCGCTAATGGGCACACGTTCAGAAGTGAAACTGATACTGAAGTAATCGTACACTTAATCGAAAGCGAGTTTTCAAAACACGGCGACCTATACGCATCAGTAAAAACCGCGATAAAGTCAATTAAAGGCACTTACGGACTAGTAGTTGCGAGTTCTAGAAGCCCAAATCAACTAATAACCGCGCGTAAAGATAGTCCAATTGCAATCGCAGTTAACGACAAAAAAGCCATAATTTCAAGCGACCCCCTAGCTTTTGCAGAATACAACAAGGCGTACTTTTTAGAAAACGGAGAAATGGCTAATTTAAAAATTAAAGACGGAAAAATGAGTATCGACTTTTATAATTTTCAAATAGATACAAGCGTAGCCAAAAAAGAAATGCCAATCACTATAACTAAACAAGATAGCGAACTAGGCAAGTACACTCACTTTATGGAAAAAGAAATTAACCAACAACCAGAAACATTACTTAATATTCTAAACCAAGACTTCGAAAAAATAAAAGACATAGCACAAGATATTGCAATGGCAAAACAAGTAGTACTACCAGTATGTGGAACTTCAAGACACGCGGCAATAATTGGCAAACATATCATAAGTCAAATTACGGGCAAAAATATTGAAGCTATGATTGCAAGCGAATTCACATACTTTGCAGATAAGCTAACTCCCGAAACTTTAATTGTAGCAGTATCACAAAGCGGAGAAACTGCAGACATACTAGAATGCACTAGAAAAGCTAAAAAGAACGGCTGCAGAGTTATTGCAATTGTAAACACACCAACTAGTAGCCTTGCAAGAGAAAGTGATAAAGTAATGTACATAAACTGCGGAACTGAAGTAGCCGTTGCTAGCACTAAAGCATTCCTAAATCAAGTAGCTGCATTCTATTTACTCGCACATTGTATGGCCGGAAAATTAAATGAAGCAACAAGCGACATTACAAACCTTGCAAAACTCATAGGAGCAAACTTACCTTACTTTGACTCAAAAGCCAAAGAAATTGCAGCAGTACTCAAAGACAAAAAAGACGCGTACTACCTAGGTAAAGGAGTTAATTTCGCAGTAGCACTTGAAGGCGCGCTAAAACTAAAAGAAATTAGCTACATTCACGCCGAAGGAATGCCCGCAGGAGAACTAAAACACGGAACCCTAGCGCTAATTGACAAAGAAACCCCTGTATTTCTTTTAGCTCCAACCGACTACACACACTCGGACATTATTAGCAGCGGAATGGAAACCAAAGCAAGAGGCGCAACCATCATCGGAATCTCCAACGAAAAACACCCTTCATTCGACTACTTCGTACAATTACCCACCCTAAAAAATAAACTATGCTACCCATTAATAGAAACAATCCCCTTGCAACTAATAGCATACCACACATCCGTACTACTAGGCAGAAACATAGACAAACCAAGAAACCTAGCCAAATCAGTCGTAGTAAAATAAAAGATGATAATATTATGATTCAAAATGGCCCTTGGCAAATAAAAGAAAGAATTGAAAAGTATAGTAACCCTTGGATGCAAGTTTACGAAGATCAAGTTATACGCCCAGATGGAAAATCCGGCATAGTTGGAACCATTTCATTAAAACCAGGCGCAGCTGCGCTACCAATAGACAACCAAGGTTACGTGTACTTAGTTGAAGAATTTCATTATTCAATCAAAAAAACTGAACTAGTGTGCGCAACAGGCGGAACAGACTCACTTAATGACTTCAACTACTTAAAAACAGCTAAACGTGAATTAGAAGAAGAACTTGGAATAAAAGCAGAAAAATGGACTGACCTAGGTTTCATAAATCCACTTACAATGCTCGTTTCAAGTCCAATGAAAATATACTTAGCACAAGACTTGACATTCACAAAACAAAACTTAGATGAAACCGAAGATATTAAAATTGTAAAAATGAAATTAGAAGATGCAGTTGAAAAAATAGGCACTGAAATAACCGCCGCAGCAACGTGCACCCTTTTATTGAAAGCATATTTACACTTAAAAAGAGATGAATAATTTTATGAATAAAACTACTTTTGTAATACTTGCAGCTGGTCGTGGTACTAGACTTTGGCCTGTTGGCGAAGGGCTACCTAAATGTATGGTTAGAGTGTTAGGCAAGCCTTTGATTGAATGGACCGTAGAAGGAATTGAAAAACACGCAGACAAAATCGTAATCGTAGTAGGATACATGAAAGACTTCGTAATAGACCACTTCCGCACAAAAGAATACGCAGACAAAATAGTCTTCGTAGAACAAAAAGAACAAAAAGGAACAGGACATGCATTCCTATGCGCGAAAAATGAAGTCGAAGGTAACTTCGTCACGCTATACGCAGACAATTTTTACGACCCAAGCTTTTACAAATTCCTAACCAGCACAATCGAACAAGATCAAGCTAAAAATTACTGCTTTTCATACCGCGTTGACGACGTTCGCGCATACGGACAACTAAACGTACAAAACAACTTATTCAAAGGCGTAAAGGAAAAACCTAAAGAAAAACAAAGCGGCCAAATTAACCTCGGCTGCTACTACCTAAGTAAAGACTACTTTAAACACTTAGAAAAAGTCAGACTATCACCAAGAGGAGAATACGAAGCAACAGATGCACTTAATACGTTCATCAAAGAACAAGACATCTACGTAGTAGAATACAACGGATACCGAAATGAAATGACATACTGGTGGAACCACTTAGACATTAACGTATACGCACTCGAACACCTTATGAACCACGAAGTACACGGCAAAGTAGAACCTGGCGCGTACATCGAAGGCAAAGTACACATTGGCAAAGGAACTTTAGTTCGTGCCGGCACCCGGATTGAAGGCCCAGCTTACATAGGAGAAGACTGCCTCATAGGACCAAATGCGTTCATAAGACCCGGCTCGGTTATTGAAAACCGCTGCCACATTGGAACTAGTGAAGTGAAAAACGCAGTAGTAATGCACGATTCCAACGTACCCCACTTTTCATTCGTAGGAGACTCAGTACTATGCGAAGACGTTAACCTCGGCGCAGGCACCATGCTCGTAAACCTTCGTTTTGATGACGAAAATGTAAAAGTAAAGTTTAAACAAGAACGAATCGACACAGGTAAACGCAAACTAGGCGCAGCAATAGGACAACACTCTCGTATAGGTGGCAACTCGGTAATTAACTGCGGAGTAATGATTGGACACAACTGCAAAATCTACCCCGGCGTAAAAGTAATGCACAACCTAGACAACGACACAATCTACAAAGGAGAAGAAATAGAACACAAGTGAAAAAAAAGGGAAAAGAGAAGTTTATTTTCTTTCTTCTATTTCTTTCTTTAAACTTTTTTCGAAGTCTTTGATTTTAACGTCGTGTGTTTCGACTCCGTCTCTTTTACGTACAGATATAGTTTTGGTTTCTTCTTCTTTCTTACCTACAATAATCATGTAAGGAACTTTCTGAAGCTGCCAGTGGCGAATCTTATTACCAATCGTAGCCGCCTTATCATCAAGCTTAACTCTAACTCCTTGTTCTTTGAGTGATTCGAATATCTTCTGGGCATATTCTATTTGATCATCGCTAATTGGTAGTACTGCTACTTGCACTGGCGCTAGCCATGCGGGGAATGCTCCGCCCGTGTGTTCGATTAGTATTCCCATGAATCGTTCTATTGATCCAGTTGCTACTGAGTGGAACATTACAGGGTGAACTAGTTTACCGTTTTTATCCTCATAAGTAACTTCGAATCTAATGGGCATTTGCATGTCGAGTTGTTGTGTTGCACACTGCCAAGACCTACCAAGCGAGTCTTTTATATGAAAATCTATTTTGGGTCCGTAGAATGCGCCATCTCCTTCATTTAACTTGAAGTTCTTTCCAAGTGAACTTAAAGCATGTTTCAACGCCGCTTCTGCTTTATCCCATTGCGCATCAGTACCTACTCTTTTTGGTGGCCTGGTTGAAAGTTCAAGCGCGTATTCGAATCCAAACACTGCATAGAACTCGTCGATTAGTGCAAGTCTGCTTTTGAGTTCTTCTTGCATTTGATCTTCTCTACAGTAAACGTGAGAGTCGTCTTGAGTAAACGCCCGTACGCGGAATAGCCCAGAGAGTACTCCGGATAGTTCGTGGCGGTGAACTAAACCTTTTTCACTTAAACGTATTGGGAGATCACGGTATGACTTTTTGCTTGACTGAAATACTTTAATTGAACCAGGGCAATTCATTGGTTTTACTCCATATAACTGACCGTCGACGTTTGAAAAGTACATATTCTCTTTGTAATGATCCCAGTGTCCGGATTGTTTCCACACATCAGCATTCATTAAAATTGGAGTCTTAATCTCGACATAACCGTATTTGTCGTGGAGTTCTTTCCATAGCTTTTCAATTTCGTTTCTCACGATCATACCATTAGGGTGGAAAAATGGCATTCCTGGCGCTACATCTTGAATTGAGAAGAGATCTAGTTGTTGACCTATTTTTCTGTGGTCCCTTTCTTTTGCTTTTTCTTGCAATACAAGAAAACTTTCAAGTGCGATTTTATCCGTAAATGAAAATCCGTAAACTCTTTGGAGCTGTGCTTGTGATGAGTCTTTCATCCAGTAAGCGCCACCGCAGTCACTTAAGTGCATTGCTGCGAGTTTATCCGTATTATGTAATAAACCTACTTGCGCAGGCAAACAAACGGCACCAATACAATAAAGATTTAGCAAGGCATCTTCGGGCATTTTGTTTGCAAGGTCAAGTAAATACTTCTCGCCTTGTTTTTTGAACATTTCAACTGCTTGATCTTTTGAGACTATTTTATTTTCAATCTTGTGTCCCTTCTTCGCGTAATCTTCAAGTTTAGCTAGCATTTCGGGGAGTTGTTTTGGTGAAACGCTCTTACCTAATTGTACGTCAAGGTAGAAGCCGTTTTCTGTAAGTTGCGCAAGACCAAGTTGAACATCTTTATGTTCATGTTTAAGCATAGCTGCAAGTGCAAGCGCAGCTGTAAGGCGATAAGCGTTTCTATCTTGTGCAAATCCAACGTTGCGATTTTCACTAAGGATAACTGAGTGAATAACTTCGTTTACACTGTGTTGATCTCCCTTCTTAGGGCCTTTAACAGTAGCGCCTCCGGCGCCTGCTACTACCCCGCCGATTTGTTTGGAGAGTTCGGAGAGTGGGTGTCCTTTGCATTTGAGTTCAAATTCTTTATACCAGCCAAATTGACTTCGGTAAACATCAGGGTTAACTACTTTGAGTGCTTCGAATAAAGAGTTTAACACTTTAGGCGCGTCGGATAGCGAAGCAAGATTTGATGAAAGGTGCGCGTAAGGATAGAGTACGAGATTTTTTGCGCCTACGTTCGCGTAGATTTTCTTTACTTCTTCCACTGCTTGCGCAACTTCCTTATCTGAGTCACCAAGTTCAATTGAAGTAAACACTACGAGTGCTTCTTCAACTCTTTTACTGTGCTTTAATTCATCGTCAGAGACTGCATCATAGCCTTGTTTGAGGGCTTGCTTTTTGGGTTTGAATGCAACGTAATCACAATGTAAACATAAAAGTTTCATATTAAATCAATTCTCCCTATATTGCTAACGCTAGCAAAAAATAATTAACCATATGACTAAAGCTACGCGTAATCTTAACAACAAGTCCGTAAAAGTGCCTTAGACATAAAAAAATATAGGAAACAAGACGTTTTTAATACAAACGCTTTCAGCCAGTATACTAATTCATTTTTTATTCTGCTAGTATTTTTTGGATTAGTTTTTCTGGTTCGTATGCGGCTAGGTCTTGGTATTCTTGGCCTAATCCTAGGTAGTAGATTGGAGTTTTGGTTTCGTGTGCAATTGAAATAGTGTTTCCGCCTTTAGGGTCGCAATCAAGTTTAGTGAGAATTAAACCATCGATTTTAACCTTTTCAGTGAATGTTTTTACTTGTTCAATTAACGCGTGCCCGGCTAGAGATTCTCCGATGAATATTTTTAAGTCGGGTTTTATTACGCGATTTACTTTTTCCATTTCTTGTAAAAGGTTAACATTAGTATCTTGTCTTCCGGCCGTATCCATTAACACTACATCTACGGCGTGTGCTTTGGCGTGATTAATAGCGTCAAATGCAACTGCGGCGGGGTCTGCGCCGTACTTATGAGCGATTACTTTTACGCCAAGTTTTTCTCCATGGTGTTGACTTTGTTGTATAGCTGCGGCACGGAATGTGTCACTGGCAGAAATTACGCAAGTTAAACCTTGACTAGTGAGTAGTTTAGATAATTTAGCTATCGTAGTAGTTTTTCCTGCACCGTTTGGTCCAATGAACATTACCACAAAGGGTTTGTTTGAATTTTGAATTATTTGAAGTAGTGGCATTTTGGGCTTGGATTCGTTTAGAATTTCTAGTATCGCGTTTTTAATTGAGTCATTTACGTAATTAGATACTTGGTTTGGCGTAATTTTGCGGCCGATTAAATCATTTTTTAAGTGCGAAACTATGTGTTCTGCTGTATCGTATGAAACATCCGCTTCAAGTAGTGACATTTGAAGATCATCAAGTGCAGGTTCTACTTCTTCTTTTTTGAGCTCTACTTCGCTTTTGAAAACATTCGTAAGCTTAGAGAATAGTCCTTGTTTGGTTTCAAACTTCTTCTCGTCCTTAGTAGTGACTTCATTTAAGTCACGAGTTTTGACTGGTTCAATTACTTTAGGAGTAGAAACTACCTGCGGTTTTGGTTCTGGTTTTGGCTCGCGTTTAACTTCAACTACTACTGGCTTTGGCTGAGGTTTTGGACCTGGTTGTTTTGGAATAGGCGTTTCTTTTTGTTCTATTTTAGTAATAACTGGTTTTGCTTCTTTTTGAGTTTCAACTTTAGGCACTTGAACCGATTTTTCTACTTTAACAACTTCCGGTTTTGGCACTTCAACTACAGTATTAGTTTCTTTAACTACGGGTGGCTCGATTTTTTCAACTTTAGGCGCAACTGGTTCTTTTGCAACTTCAACAACTTCCTTAGCTACAGCTGGTTCTTCTTTAGTTTCAACTACATCATCAACTGGCGCCTTTACTTCATCTTCCGGCTTACCAGCTATCTTATCAACAAACTCGCCAATCTTCTTTTTTAAAAAACCAAACATTAATCGCTGAACACGCTCCGCGTGATTATAAAAAAATATTAACTCTGATTAAAAATAAGTAGTGGTGAAGGGTTTTATTGTCTTTGTTGTATTGTGGCTTGTTGTGATATTGCGTTCATTTGGTTTTGTATTTGCATTATTGCTTGTTCGATTGCAGTTCTGTTTTTGGCTAATCTTTCAAGTTTACTTTTTTGTAATGCTAATGCTCGTTCTAGTGGAACTTGTGCGAATGTGCCTGCGCCGATTTCTACAACTGCAGAGTCAATTTTTTGATTAACTGGTAAAAGAACTCCCGCGGCGAGTTCGATCATTGCTGGTTTGTCTTTTTGCATTGAATCTAGCGCGTCAATTGAGCTTTCAACATCTTGCATTACCGAGTTTAGTTGCATGAGTTGTGTTTTAGCTTGATCTAGTTGACTTTTTAGGTATTGGTATTGTTGTAAGAGTTGATCTTGTGAGACGTTCATTGAGTAGATTCACTTTGTTGATTAGATAATCCTTGGTAGATGTTTCCAAGTTCAAAACCGCTGCTTGAACCGCCGACTAAAGCACCTTTGCTATTAGCTACGATTCCCGCCGCGATAGCAGTTACCCCAAGGTTAACGGTTGTTTTTACGGCAGTGCCTGTGAATTTTCGTAGGACTTCCATTTCTTGATCGGTTGCTTCGTTGAAAGCAAGTAAACCTGCGTTAGTTAGAACGTTGTGTGATCCGACAGTGTGAACTTTGCCGACTTTTAGTGAGATTACTTCTACATCTAAAGCGTCTTTGATCATTTGTAAGTCGTGTTTTTTGATGTAATCATTACAAAGGGCAAATTTGTCATTTACAGTTATGTTATTTTTTACTGCGCAGAATGGGTCTGAAATTTTTACTACGTTTAATCCTAGTTCTTTTTTCAAACGGTGGATTTCACCATCTTCTGCAAATGCGGGTACAATTATTCCTTTGGTGTTTAGAACGGAGTAAACTCCGGTTAGTGTTGAGCTTGCAAGAAAAGTTAAGTGTAAGGTGTCGACTTGTAGTGTTTCTTTTATTACAGGTAATAATTTTTCTGGTAGTGTGGGCGGAGCTATTGCTATTTTATCGCTTGTAGATATGTAGAGCCCAATGTAGGGGTTTTTGTAAATTTCAAATTTAGAAACTTTATATTCAGCCATTTTAAATCAATTTAATAAGAATTAGGGTTTAAAGAGGAGAAAAAGGTATCTGCTAGTAACGACTTATGCTAGTTCGACTTGCGCGGTGCCTTGTTTGTCTACAGCTACTTTGATTTTTACTGATTTAGCTGGTTTGGTGTGGCCGCGTGCGTGGATGAAGTTGTGTACTTTTCCGTCGATTTTTACATTGTCTTCTTTTACTTTGCAGTGTCTTGCGACATATGCTCTTAGCATTTTGATTGCAGTGTTTGCACGTTTTGGAGCTGGTTTTCTGTATGCTTTTAGAAGTGAAACAGTATATGCTTTGTTAGCTACGATTTCGCGTTTAGCTGGTTTGGCTACTTCTTCTGTTTTGGCTTCTTTTTTAGCATGCGCTTTGTGATCGTGTTCGTGATCGTGTTCTTCTGCTTTTTCTTTTGCGTCTTGTTTTGCAATAGTATCAAGAGCTTGTTTTTCGTTTACTTTGTTTAATTTTTCTTCTTTACTCATATAAACATCACTTTACCTGCGTTAAACTTTTACCTTTAGTTTTTGTCTGCGCCAGTTTCTTGTTTCGCTGTTGTATGAAACTTTGCGTTTTGTGCGTGCGATTACGAAGAGTGGTATTCTTCTGTTTTGTTTTTGTGCCTTTGCAAGAATTGCTTTTCTTGCTGGAGTTTTATTCTTTGCCATAAATGTTAAACACCTTTATTTTGATATTCGAGTGATAGTAGTTTCTTTTTTTTGACTTAAGCTTGCTGCGACGTTTCGAAGTTCGGTTTCGTTTATTTTGCCTTTCAATCTTCCCGCGTTTGCGTATTGCATTAGTGTACTTGCAATTGCGTAGTATAGGTCTTCGTTTGAAAGTTTGATTACCGAAAGTCTTTGATATGCCGCGTCGTCTAGGAGTTGACGCATTGCACCTTTGATTTTTTCGTCTCTAGCTTGTGCGGCTTGCATTTGCTCTATTTTCTTTTTTTGAACTTCTGCAAGTTGCGCGTCTTCCACTACTAATTAATTCACTCTCCTTTTTGTACCTTTGAAGAGGCTTTGTCTAGTAGTGATTTGCCTTTTGCTGAGATGCTTCTGCCTGCTTTTTCTTTTTGCATGAGGCCAGCTTTTTCTAGTTGTTGGAGTGCTACTCGGATTACTTTACCACCTGCTTTTCTGTGGTGACTGCGTCTTACGATGTGTTGTGTTCTTCCACCGTACTTTCTTCTTAAGCGTTGTACTCCGATTGTTCCTCTTTTGTAACTTGTAAGTAAGATACTTGCGCATCTTTTGTAGAAGAAGTCTGGTTCGCTTGGAACTCTTTCGTTTGCTGCGCTACTTTTAACTAGCATTACCCATTCTGGGCTTACTATTAAAGTAGAGTAGTTTTTTTTCAAATCTTGCGCTACGACGTCAATTAAGTCGTTAGCACTAACATCTAATGCTCCCAAATTTTTTATTCACCTAATTTACACAACCAGCCACGGTTGTCAAAACACGATTAAACGTATAATTTTAACGGCTATTTTTTAAGATTCTTAGTAAAAAGAAAAGGAAAAAGAGAGTATTAAAACCTTTACTAAAGGTTAAAAGCGCCTACTTTTTGGCGGTTTTTACTGCCGCGGCTATCTTTTGAGCTAATTGGACTGCTTTTAGCATCTCTCCTGTATCAGTAAAGTGGTGTATTTGCATGTTTACGGCGCCATCAGGAGATACAGATAATACATGTTTGGGTACTACGCCCATGTGATATAGCGCGGCGTTGTTTAGAGTTATTTTTTGTTTAAATGCAGATGGTTCGCCTGCTTCGTCATCTTCTACAGGATAGTCTCGTCCTGTGAATATTACTTTGTGTTTGCCGAATGTGACTTCTGAGCTGTCTTTTCCAGGCTCATGTTTACCATTTACTGCTTTTGCAAATTTTTGAGCTGCGGCATGATGCCATTCTATTGGTCGCTTACTAGCCATATTAAATCACTAAAATAACTACGTTAAACTGATTTAATAGTCAACGCGTTACTTAATCCCCGTATTCTTCTTGATGTGTGCGAGGATGTGCAAATTCACTAATCCACCAGCTAACTGCCCGCGGGCTTGTTTGACTAGCTAGTCCATCTATTGTTTTAAGAGCATATTCTTTTATTACTCCATGGATTTTTGACCTAGCTATTTGAGTTTTTAGCCGACGCACATCCGCTTTTAGTTCAGATGAAGTCATATCTACGGTGCCCCATGAGGGCTGAATGTATTTTGATGCAACTAAGTGGAATGTTTGTTCTGCTAGCCATCTTCCGAATGCAGATGACCTGTGGCCAATATCGTATCTTTTTTTATCAAAAGCTAACTGATCTGCATCCCTTAGGACAGGGAGTGTTTTTTTAGCTAATTTTATTGAACCAAATCCATCGTTGTGGTAAAATACGCCATGTTCTGCGGATTCAACTAGTGCGCCGATTAATGCATAAATAGATGATTTTGACATTTCTTTATTTTTTATCGCGTTTGCTATTCCACCAAAGCCTCTTTTTTCTTTTGAAGTTACTGCTCTTTTGAACGCTTCACTTACAATTACTTTTGCTGGCGCATCAATTAAGCCATGCGCGTGCTCCGGAGCCAAATTTGCAAAATACTGTTTTGGCATGATTAATTTTCCACGGTATTTTTTCCTAATTCCGTCTAAAACATTAAATACGGACTTATAATCATCAGGCGTAACTTTAGGTACGTCCCAGTAGCGATCATAATATCTAACTCCGGATACTAAATCGATTTCATCATGTTCATAAGCGTAGTCATTTACTCCTTTGAATATTTTGACTGCGACTTGTCCTTGTTTTCTTCCAGTCTGCGTTTTTATTTTTCCTAAGTATACATCGCCAAAAAAACCACTACCTATTTTAGTGACTTGATCAGTTGCGCGGTTCTTTGTAAGTTTTACGACCGGTTCAGTCATTTTTTAGCACCTATGTGTGAAGTTAGTTTATTTTTACAGTTTTTACAAGTAACTGTTTTTTCTTTTCTTTTCATGTCAATGCGAGTGACTATTGTAAAGCCAGGGATGAATATTGTGTTGCATTTTTTGCAGAATAGTTTTCTGCCTAGTTTTAGTCTGTGGCGCATTGCGATTGCTCTTGCGAGTTTTACGTATCTTAGTGCTAGTTCTTGGTTTTTTTCGTAGGTTTCTTTGGCTAGTGCTAAGAGTTTGTCGCATCGTTCCTTGGCGATTTCATTAACGTTAATGTTGGGCTTGACCATATTTTGCTTAAGAGATTGAGCGGCCGTTACTTTATTAAATTTCACAACGTCAAAAAAATTAACAACTGTAACTAATGCTAAAGAAAAATTCGGACCAGTAGCTTAGCCTGGTTGGAGCGCCAGTCTTATAACGACACGCAAAGGCACCGACAATCTTTGCGAATAGCATTCCAACACACTAGTAGGAAAACTGGTGGCCGAGGGTTCAAATCCCTCCTGGTCCACTTTCCAATCCTTTTTAATTTCAACTCTTGCTTTTAATTAATCATGAAACTTTCTACTATTCAGGTTAAGGATGTTGCTACGCTTTTGAATGCAGTTAGTGGCGTTTTGGGTATTGCTTTTGCGCTTACGGGTAATGTGTTTGCTTGGCTTTACATCATTCCTGCGATTTTTTTTGATTTTATTGACGGTAAATTAGCTCGTAAAACTAAGTCAGATAATGATTTTGGAAAGCAACTCGATTCACTTGCCGATACTGTGTCTTTTGTAGTCGCGCCAGTTATAATTACGGTAATGCAACACTATGACGTTTTAACACTAGTAACTGGTTGCATTTTTGTATGCGCAGGACTTTTGAGATTAGCTTGGTTTAACATTCAAACCGAAAAAGGAGTCTTCTATGGACTACCTACTCCTCCGGCTGCGGCGATTGTTTTAATCGTAAACTATTTCGTACCTTACTTTAACGCGCTTGCTTTAGTTGTAATTGCTTGGGCGATGGTTAGTTCAATTAAGTTGAAAAAAGTATGATTTTCGACTACGACGACATACTGCCACTAGTAGATGAAAACGGTAAAGTTATTGGAAAAGAACTCTTCTCAGTAGCCCACGAAAAAAGACTATTACACGTATGTGTATCGGTTTTTGCAATTAAGCCAAATGGAAAACTCATATTACAACTTAGAAGTAAATTCGTAGGTTGCCCAAATACTATTGATACTACTGCTGCTGGTCATGTGAAAAATGATCAGACTAATTTAGAAGCTGCGCTTTGTGAATTAGAAGAAGAAATGAACATTCAAGGCGCAAAACTAACTGAACTAGGTAAAACTATTGAAAAGTGCAAAAATGAAAGGCCAGTTCATTTAACTTACTTTTACTTCACTGAGTGGAACGGCGCAGTACAAATTGACCCTAAAGAAGTAGAAGCCGTAATCGAAATGACTCCAAATGAATTAGAAGCAAAACTACGAAAAGAACCTGACTCATTCGCGCCTGGTTTGAAAGCTGGTTTTAAGCTGCTTAAAAAATATTTAGATTCACAATAAAATACGAGAAAAGAAATGGATTTAGGTCTTGGAATTAGAAAAGCTCTAGCGAAGTTTACGGGAGCTACTATTGTTGATGAAGCAGCAGTTAAAGAACTAGTCAAAGACTTACAACGCGCGCTTATCACTAGCGATGTTAATGTTAAGCTAGTCTTCGAACTGACCAAAAAGATCGAAAAGAGAGCTTTAGAGGAAAAGAAACACCAAGCAGTAGATCTTCGAAGTCACATTGTTAAGATCGTATACGATGAACTAGTAACCGTCTTAGGAGAAAAATACGAACCTATAATTGAAAAGAAACAACGCATCTTACTATGTGGTTTATTTGGAGCAGGAAAAACTACTACTATCAGTAAACTTGCCCGGTTCTTCCAAAAGCACGGCTTAAAAGTCGGAGTAATAGCAGGAGACATACACCGTCCCGCGGCAGTTGAACAATTACAACAACTTTCAGAACAAGTTAAATTTACCGTATTTGCAGACAAAAAACTAACTGCAAAAGAATTAGCTAAACAAGGTCTAAACGCGCTTTCAGATAGAGACATCGTCATTTTTGACTCTGCAGGTAGAAGCGCATTTGACTCAGAACTAGCGCACGAGTTAAGAGACATTAACACAGAATTCAAACCCACTAGCACATTCCTCGTAGTAAGCGCAGACCTTGGACAAGTTGCGGGTAAGCAAGCCAGCGAATTTAAAGAAAACGCCAACATAACCGGAGTCATAGTAACAAAGATGGACGGTAGTGGTAAAGGAGGAGGCGCGCTCTCATCCGTAGCCGTTTCCCAAAGTAGAGTTGCTTTTATTGGGACTGGAGAAAAACCAGACGCACTAGAAACCTTTGACCCTAAAAAATTCGTGTCCCGACTAGTAGGCGCGCCGGACTTAGAAGAATTACTCACACGTGTTCGCGAAGCAACCGACGAAAAGGAACTTGCCAAGGCACTTGAAACTGGCGAACTTAATTACGAAAGTTTCTTAGCACAAATGCGCGCAATGAAAAAAATGGGGCCGTTAAAACAAATAATGCAAATGATGGGAATGTATGATGTACCTGAAGAATTCCTAGTAAAAAGTGAAGATAAACTAAAAAGATACGAAAACATTGTCGGTTCAATGACCTTAAAAGAACGCCGCGACCCTAAACTTATGAAAAACGCTTCCAGACAAGAACGCATAGCTAAAGGAGCAGGAGTAAAACTAGACGACGTACGCGATTTAGTTAAGAATTTTGAAAACGCGAGCAAAATGATGAAAGGACTACAAGGCAACAAAAGTCTAATGCGTAAAATGAGCGGCAAAATGAACCTACCAAAAGGCATGGACATCTCCAAACTCATGCAAGGAATGAAATAAATAAGCCGCAAACATAATTTATTGACATAAATGGCATTCCAGTACTTCTTAGGTAACGCGCTACTTGCACTCGCACTTGGTGGATTAGTTGGTTTAGAGCGAGAGCGCGCGGGATTAGTTAAACTAATTGGAGTTAGAAGTTTTGCATTAGCTGCTCTTTTTGGATTTCTTATATCTTTACTAGCGGGCGGTTTTTCAAAAGACGCCGGCGTTTTACTACAAGCAGTTGGTTTAATTGGAATTTTCATACTAGCTGGTTTATACTATTACTTCCGGTCAATTCATAGCAAAGCGCAAATTGGAATAACCACTGCACTCTCACTACCTTTTGTTTACTTCATAGGCGCTCTTTGCGGAAACGGTTTTACACTAGAAGCCGCAACCGTAACAATACTAACGACATTACTTTTAGTAGAAAAGAAAAAACTACACGCTGCTGTAGAAACACTCGAAGTTAACGAAATTCAAGACGGTTTAATACTAGCCGTAATTGCATTCGTAATTTACCCTTTAATACCACAACAAGCAATTTCATTCTTAAGTTTTTCACTTGATTTGCAATTAATCTGGAAATTAACTCTTGCAGCTAGCGCGCTATCCTTCGCATCACACATGCTCATTAAATATATGAAAGAAAAAGGAGTGCTAATCGCAACTGTATTTGGCGGTATGATTTCATCCATAGCAACTGTGTACTTATTTGGAAAAAAAGCCAAAGGCAAACCTAATTTACTTAACTTAGCATTTGCAGCTTCAAGCGCAGGCTCCTACTTTACCGACATTTTACTACTATTCGTAATACCTGGCTTATTTGCAACGGCAATACCTGCACTAGCAACTGTCGTATTGTGTTTAATTGCGCTAGCCTACGTTTACCGCAAAGGCGCAGCGCTCAAAGGCGCGCCGTTATTTTCAAATCCGCTTTCACTTACATTCGTACTAGAATTCTTACTACTAATACTTGGAGTGAATATCTTCTTGCAATTAACCGCGCATACTTTTGGGCAAACTGGAATACTAATTACTAGTTTTCTAGGTGGAATGGCAAGTAGCAGCGCAGCAATAGCTGCGATTGGAATCGAATTCACAAGCGGACTAATAACCACTAAGCAAGCGGCATTTGCTATGCTTTTATCCACTACGGGCAGTATAGCAGCTAAGCTTGCGTTGATTCAAATCAAGTTTAAATCACTAGATCGAAAGATGGTATTGTATTGCGTAGTAATAATTGCTTTAGCCTTCCTAATCTATTTCATAACATGATTACTATTGATTGCTCAACTGGAGAAGGCGGCGGACAAATAATTCGCACTGGATTAACGCTTTCTTGTATTTTAAAAAAACCAGTAAAGTTTACTAACATACGTGCTAAACGACCTAAACCCGGATTGCAAGCGCAGCACTTAACGTGCGTACAAGCATTGCAAGAGATAACTAGCGCTAAGGTCACTGGCGCTGCGCTTGGTAGTAGTGAGCTTACTTTTGAACCAAGTGAAACTAAGCCCGGAGTTTATACTTTTGATATAGGAACTGCGGGTTCATGTACTTTACTTGCTCAATGCGTACTACCTGTATTGTTATTTGCTAGCCAAAAAAGTGAGTTTATAATTAAGGGCGGAACGCATGTTCCTTTTGCGCCTCCTTTTTCGCATATGCGTGAATCTCTTTCATACGTACTTCGTTTAATGGGCGTAGACTTGCAAGTGCACCTTCAAAAACCTGGTTTTTACCCAGTAGGTCAGGGTAAAATGAAAATTGAAGTGAGACGAGTGACTTCGTTAAAGCCAATTAACCTAACGTCTCTTGGTTCGCTTAAGAACATACAAGGAAATGTTTTGATTTCTAATTTACCAGAAAATGTAGGTAAAAAAGAAGAAGCGCAATTACGAAAAGTAACACCAGAGGTTAAGATTGAAAAACTTCCAGCGGCAAGTCCGGGTAATTGTGTTTGGATTACTGCAACTTATGCTAATGTCGTGAATACTTTTTCTAGTCTAGGGGAAAAGGAAAAGCCTGCTGAAAAAGTTGCGATTACTGCTATACATAGTTTTGAAGATTTTGAAAAGACGCATGCAGTCGTTGAAGATCATTTAGCTGATCAGATTTTGCTTTATTGCGCGCTTGCTAGTGGTAAAAGTGAGTATACTACGAGTAAGTTGAGTAGTCATTTGGAGACGAATGCTTTTACGATTAAGCAGTTTTTACCTAACGTCAGAATTGGTTTTGAAAAGAAGGAAACGTTTACGTTAGTTAGAGTAGAAGGGCAATAATTGGGCTGCCGAGAATTAGTACTAATATTAGCGCTAGTAAGATGTATGGCCCGAATCTTGGTAAGTGTTTGAATACGGGAAATTCGCGCATTGCTTCTTTTTTTTCTATTTCTTTTAGTATTTCAACTTGACTTTTGGTAAGTACTTTTTCTAGTTTATACTTGGCAACTAGTTTTTCGTCTAAGTTTTCTATTGCTAGTATGTCTTCGTCTTCAATTTCGTTGATTTTTAGTTTGGTTATTAGTACGTCGTTAGTTATTTGGTCTTTGAATGTGAATGTGAATATCATAGACGCAAAAATTACTATTAATCCTACTAATAACGCAGGGGAAACTCCTCTGCTTATTATAAGGAAAAACACTACTGCGCACATTAGTAGTGATAACGCGCCTATTTTGAGGTCTGGTTTGAGTTTCTTTTTGCTTTTTACTAATTTGTAAGCATACATTGCGGAGCTGCCGATTAAGCCGAGTATGCTTGATACTAATAGAATGTTAAAAACAGGCGGCAATAGTAAACCAAGGGTCAGGTCTACTTTCAAGTTAAGCATTGCCGTGAATTGATTCATAACGTCTAAGGGGAAAACGGGTAATAGCGCGTGTAATGCAGCGAATAGTAGTACGTCCCCCATTCCGAATTGACCGGCTCTATATGCGAAGTATCCTCCTGCGAGGATTACGGCTACTGCAAGTAGGCTCCAAAGCGCGAAGTTAAAATCAAGAGAGGCAATTTCTAGTAAAATGCCAATTCCTAGCATAGCGTATAGTATTCGCTCGTCCATAAAACTAGTCTTACCATCTTGATAGGCTAGTAATGCAGTTCCGATAAGTGCGACTAATACGCGAATAATTTCAAAATTCATACTTCTTTTTAATTAATCATTGCGCTTTATACTTTTTAACGTATGGAATTAGAATCTACGCTGCAAAAGTTAAGAGACATAGGCCTTACTGAAAGTGACATTAGTAGTGAAGTTACTAAAAAACAAAATGAGCACTGTGACTTGATAACTAATGCAGATGCGTTGTATTTAGTAGCTAAAGCGCACGGCTTAAATGTAGAAAAACAAAAAACGGTTTCACTTCAAGCATTAGCCACTGCCAAATACGGCCGGAAAGTTAATTTCGTAGCTAGATTGCAACAAGCTAGTTGTCCTAAGAAATTTAAGAATGCTAAAGGAAGCGGAGTATTAGTTCAATTAACTGTGAGTGATGAAACAAAGCAAGCTAGTGTAATTCTTTGGAATAAAGATGCTAGCAACTTTTTAGATTTAAAAGCGTTGAAAAATGACTTACTGTTCTTTGAGAATTTAACGGTTAAAAGTGAAAACCCACTAGAGCTTCATTCTACTATGAGTACTAAAGTTGAAATAGCTCTTGGCGATATGGGGGTTAAGTTTGAGGATAAGATTCCTAAACTAGCTGTGAATTTAACTAAACTTGACGCGTTGCAAAATAATAGCGCAGAAATAGATACTACTGGAATTGTAACCTCCGTTACGCCGCTAAAAGAGTTTGAAAAAAGTAACGGAAATGAAAATAAGAAAATTACAGTAATGCGATTTTTATTAAAAGACGAAACTAAAACAATTCCACTAGTAGTGTGGAATGACTTGTGTGATTTTGCGAGCCGCATTAAGAAAGGCGAAGAAATTTACATTGAAAATTGCGCAGTAAGGCCAAACAGTTACACTGGACAAACTGAACTTCACTCAACGCGTAACACGCATATTGTGATAAAGAACCCCGCAAAAGATTTAACGCCCACATTAAAGATTTCAAGTATAACGCAAAACACTGCTTGTAACTTAGAATGCATAGTTGAAAAATTATTAGAACTAAAAA
>CAZERP010000005.1:25207-39638 GCA_964514805.1 Microcaldota archaeon | reverse complement strand
TTACTAATGGCAGTTGTTTGGAGTGTAGTTTACAAAAAAGGGATTATGATTCAATGTGGCGTAAGTATTCTTGTGTTGGCGACCTGTTAGATATTGTTGACCCTAAGATGCCTGCTTTGCCAACCACTACAAGTATAGTTTCTGCTTTAATGACCGGTGAATTTGTTAAAATTGCGCATAAAAATGAAGCCAAAATGTCGCAAAGTCGCACTTTTGAAGGTAAGTATCTTTTCTATAATGGAGTTTTAAACGAGTTTAACACATTTAATGTTGAAAAACGTAAAGATTGCCCCGTACACTCGACGGAGTTGAAATAAATTATAATGACCGATACTGAAGTTAAGAAACCTAAGATTGTTGAAATTAAAAGAAAACCTAAAATTACAAACGTAAAAGATGACCCGCGTAAAGTTGAAGACGAAAACGCAGACGACTTTGGAGATTTAGTTGAAAATTTACCAGTGGGTCCGGCGGACATTAGTCAAGATTTGCGAAAAAAGCAACTTGACGATATAAAACCAACTGACGTAGATGAAGAGCTTAGAAAAGAAAAAAAGAAACGCTTTGGCTTGTTTTAAAAAAAGCGTACCTTAAATGAGTAGTAGTAAAAGGTTTTGCTGCGTAATAAATAACGAAAGGTGAAATACAAAAAAAATGGCCGAGTTTAACATTAAAATTAATCACACTACATCCGGAAAAGAAGTTACCCTAGCAGTCGAACCAGAATTTACCGTACAAGCTGTCCTTGACGTACTAGTAGAAAACTTACAATTAAAAGATCGTTTTGTACTTGCTACTAGCAAAGATAACAAGATTCTTTCAGGTGAAGTTAAACTTCAAGACGCAGGCGTAGTAGAAAACGACGTTTTACTATTAATGCCAGACCCAACCGGCGGTTAATTCTCGTAACATTACGGTGAGAAGATATGGTTACGTTACCTGAAGCTATTTGGCGTAGGAGATTGCAGAGTGAGTATGACGCAGTAATGGCAAGTAGCGATAAGCCAGTTGCAGTTTCTAGCGATTTAGCTGATTATCAGTTCATACTGCGCGGGCCAGGGTATAAACGTGAGGGCGGAGCTATTGTTCCGATTAGTGAACATAAAATTTCAATTTACTTAACTCGCAATTTCCCGTACGCCGGAGGCGTGGAAGTTATTTGGGATTCTCCTATTTTTCACCCGAATATTCGTGAAAGTGATGGCGCGGTCTGTATTGCGATTTTAAATTATTGGAGCGCGTCAACTAGCGTGGTTGAAATACTCAAAGCTTTGAGGTCAATGCTTGCTAACCCTAACCCCGAAAGTCCACTTAACGGCGAGGCTGCGAAGTGGATGGTTGATCGGGGAATTGCTAAAATGTCTGCGCCTAAGCCAGGTAAACCAAGAATTGTGATATAATGAAAAAGCCGCGTTTGCTTGAAATAAAAGAAGTGCCGTTAATGGTAGTTGAGCCGCCGGCTGATGAAAAAATAATTTATTTTTATGTGCCTAAAAGGAAAGAAGAGAAAATAGAAGAAGATTAAGTTCCTCGTCTTGGTAGTGAGAAGATTTCTCCGCATTTTTTGCACGTTTTTTCTTTTCTTTTGTAGTTATATACGAATTCGTTGGAACCGCATTTCGTGCATTTTGTTACTTCTTGTGAGTGGAATGATTTCCAGCCTTCTTTTCCTTCAGTCATTACTTGTTTGTTGCCGGTGACTGCTACTTTTTGTCCTGGCGCGGCTATGTTTTTTGAAAAGCATTTAGTACAAATTGCTGGATTATCCCCATGATTACCGCAATTACTACAAATAAACTTACCCGACATACGTGACACTCCCTCTTAACTAATAAATATTATACGCCTACTAATTTAGAAAACCCTTACCTCAAAGAGGAACACAATAAAAGAATGGCAGAATGGGAAAATAAAGTAGAAAAAACGGATTTACTTGAAGTTAGGCGCATACTTAGCGAGCATAAAAGAGCTACGGGTACGACGGTACATTTAGCATCTGTGCTTAATTCTAGAGGTATTCCAATAGTTAAACCGGAATTAGTACAAGATATTAGTGATATTTTACGTCAAGAGCACACCCTCTGGCAAGGCGAACGAGTCACGGCAAAGCATTTAATTCGAAAGCCAGGCAGTGCAGGAACTTCTTATTTTTACGGCTTACAACACGGCGCGGCCGCAGCTAGACGGGGAGATAGAGGCATTGATGAGTTTAATCAACATGACGAAATGCGATTAACCCGCGGAAAGTATGACACGTTGTACGAGAAAGCTGTTCCGTCTCTTTGGATGCATAGACGCGAATCAGATTATGGCAATTTAACTATTGGCCGACGTGATGCGGCGAATGCAGAGGAAAAAAAACCAGCAGAAACCAGGCCAAATTTACTTGGAAAATTTGAAATCAAAGTCAGGCCACTAAAAGACGTCATATTACCAGAAGCAATTAAAAGTGAGATTGCAAATATACGAGAAAAGCAAGAAGCTGAACTAAAAAAACACCAAATTCAAACTAATCGAGACTACGCACTTAGTTCAATTGCGGATTACTTAGTAAACCCTGCTAAGGAGTTAAATGGACTAGCACATACTTATGAATGGATCCGAGTAAACGCAGTTAAAAATATGACCCTAATGGCAAACGAGAATAACTATTTAGACAAATTACATGAAGCGTTGACTGACACGTACCATGAACGAATAAAGAATTTATTTTTAGAACTATCCCGACATAACGCAAAGACTTACCCGCCTAGTACTCCCTTGTTGCGTAAATTCAACTGGGAACGACATTACACTAATTTTTTAAAAAGACAACGCGACGAGTTTAAAGAACTGGGCTTTGATTTTGCGGCATTTGATGAACTGTATCATTCAGATGGCGCACAAGCATATACTTTGCTAGTTGGTTTTTACAAGGGAATTTTGAAAAACGAGTTAAAAGCGAAAGGTTTGCCGAAAGCTAATCGTAAAAAAGCACTTGCACTTGCAGGTAAGTATTATGATGAACTAACTGGTAGAACAAAGATAAAATCGTACGACGTTAAACGAGAAGTAGATAAAATTAAAACTATCCTAGCTAAAGTACACAAGTTAACTCAAGCGCAAGCGCCTAAAGAGGAGACTTGGACTGTTGATTTTACTCCTTCTCCCTTAGATAGAGTTGCTGGTTTTATTTCACAAGATTGCGTTGAACGACGTGCGGACTTTTTTGACGCGCCAGGAATGCACAATGGTAAAGTTAGAAACGCTAAAGGCGAATGGGTCGGCAATGTGTACGTTGTTGAAGCTAAAGCTAGGCCTACTGGAATGTATGTACCCGTCGATGGGCCTTATTTGAACGCGCTACACATTGATGGCATTCAAGTGCCGGTTAAGATTGACGCTGCTCAGTTTAGTGCAAATCTAGTAGCTAAATTAGCTGAAGTTGCAAAGAGTAAAAAGTTAAACGTAAGAGAAATTACTGGTAACAGAACACTTGCATATGTTTCAAACCATGCACACATACAAAATGGTTACGCAGCTAATTTTAATAATAATAGAAAAAGAGAAGTGCATTTTAGTCCTGCGATTTTAGATAATAGCGTTTACTCTGCCACTCAAGAAGATAGACATAATCATCTTTTGTTAAGACAAGTCTAAACTAATCAAATAATTAAGCCATATTATTTTTGAAATAGAATTAGGTTGTTGGGAAAAGGAAAGTGGAGGGAAAGGGTTTTCAGAAGATTTTATGGTCTTCTGTATCTGTATGAGTATGGCATTGATTTGCTTTGGAATGCTGGTTGCGCAGGTGCTTCTTCTGGTTCGTCTGCTACTGCCATGTTTGGTGAGATAATTACGATTTTTTCTACTGCTTTTACTGTTTTGTAGAGTACTGTTTTTTCTTTGAAGATGCGTTTGGCGTCGTCTTTTGATGCTGCTTTGATTGGTTCTAGTGTTAGGCGTACGATTTCTCCTTTTTCTAGGTCAATTATGATGTCGTATACTTTGCCGATGAATTGTGCTGTGTCGGTGTAGATGTCTAAGCCTATTAGGTAAGATAGTTTTACTGTCATTTTTACAATTTTCTCCTCTTTAAAATATGATAAAAAAGTTACGCGGCTAGGGTTTAAAAACCGTTCAATAAACGTGGTTAGGTTTTTTAAACTACTCTTAGCGCGATGGTTCTTCGTACTTCGCTTAGTACGTGTTTGTATGTTCGGTAGTGTCCTGCTACGCTTATGTTGACGTTGTATGATCCTTTTTGTGTTCTTTGGGTGGACCATAGTTTGATTACGAATCTTCTGTGTTCGCCTGGTTTCATTGTTTCGAGGCGTAGTTCTTTTTCTTGTGAGAGTGCGCTTTGGTCAAATCCTAGTCCTTTTGGTACGCTTATTAGTACGGACATTAGTTCTTCTTTGCCTGTGTTGTTGGTTACGTCTATTGACATTTCGACGTAGTCTGCTTTGTTTGCAGGTAAGCGGATTGGGTGGAAATCCACGTTTAGTATGTATGGTAGGTCTGATTTTGGTTTTGACTCACTTAAAAAATTAAAAATGCCCATATACGAATTAATTACACCTTCATGTTAAGAAGTAGAAATTGACTAGTTATACTAAAGATGAGAATAATTAAAAAACACACGCAACGTGTTGGTTAAGGTTTATACGGTTATTGCTTTGAGTCTTCTTTGTTTGCCTTCTTGTAGTGGTATTAACATTATTTTTTCTCCTGTGGGGGATGTGAATGCCGCGTGACTTCTAGATTCGTATAGGTTTACTCGTCTTGATGTGCCGCTTTTCCAGCCTTGTTTTTCGAAATGATTTGTAGCTTGGTTTAGTGCGGCTATTGCTGTTTTGCGTTCCAATAGTTGACTTGTTAGTGTACCGTTTTCGTGTGTCCACTGTATATGTGGTAGGGCTGTGGTTAAAAGTACTAGTAAAAGTGCGGGCTTTATTGTGTTTTTGTCCATCTGTCCCACCATTCGGCGTATTTTTTGAGTACTGTGGTAAACGCGTCGTCTATTACGTATGGTTTGCGTTTGCCTTCTCTTTTGATCATTCCTGATCTTTCCAGGGCGAGGCATACAAGGAATAGGGTTCCTCTGGGTACTTTTAGGTGGTTTACTAGTTCTGCGAAGGTCATTGGTTTGGTTTTTAGCGCTTCAAGGACTGATGCGGATAGGGTTTGTTTATTTTCTTTGAATGCAAAGCTTGCGTTTATGAAGTCATATACTGAGAATTGGAATGAGTCTAGTTTTTCTAGTTCGTTTTTGTTTATACGAAATAGTGAGTATTGGTGTTTTTTTTGGGTGGCGTAGTGTTCTTTGGTGTGGCCGGTTCTTTTAGTCTTGTCAGTAGGTTTGTCGTCTTGTGTTTCTTTTATGTTAATTTCTTCCATTAGTAAAAAAGGCCCTCCCCCCTTACTTCCACTATTAGGGTTTATGGTTTGGTTTGACGCTCAAACGAGCCGTTATAGTGTACTTTGCTATGGGTTGAATGTAGTGTTAGTTGGCATATTTGACTGCCTGGTTTAAGTTTAATTGTAAAAGGACTAGCATTGTATAATTCTAATACGGTTATGTTATTACTACCTGGTTTGATTAGTTGACTTGATATATGAATGAATAATCCTAATCTAGCTATCTTACTCTTACCATCTAGTATTCCTACTATATCATCACTTAATTTTATTTTTTCTAGTGTAGTAGCTAATGCTAATTCTCCTGGTTTTAATGTAAAGTAATCAGTTATTTGTATTGGTTTATCAAAGAATTTATCATAATAATAATCATCACTACTAGTTTGTTCATCTATTACTACTACTAAACTATCTTTTCCTATTATTTTACTTACTTTGTTTTTCTTTTTTGGTTTTCTAAAAATATAACCTAAATGTAATTGTATAGATATATCTCTAACTTGACTTTCATCAAAAGGAGTAACAACTATTTTCTTTTTTTTAATATATTGTAATATTTCTTTTCTAGTAAGTAACATAACTACTAAAACTAACACTATTAGTCTATTAAAATCATTCATAAAAAATAAACAAAACCACTTACTTTTCATAACTAAACGTTTAAACACTCAAAACGGCTAATAAAAACTAGCCAAACACAAATAAACCAACTTTCCTTGAACGTGACAGCCAAAACAAGCACATTAGGGGAAGTATGGGGTGGGTGTGTTAAGTAGAAAAAAAAAGGTTTTAGGTGAATTTGTTTTTTAATGACGTTTAAGGTTTACGCAAGAGAGTTTTTAGACTCAAGAGGCAATCCAACAATAGCAGCATATGCCGCAAGTAATTCAGCTATAGTAAGGGCAATTGTTCCAAGCGGAGCGTCAACCGGTAGTAAAGAAGCACTCGAACTTAGGGATAAAGGCAAAGGATATGCCGGCAAACACGTCAAAACCGCAGTAGATAATGTTAATCACAAAATCGCGCCAAAAATAAACGAACAACTAGCATTAAATCAAGACGCGTTAGACTTGTCATTAATGGAATTAGATGGCACACATGACAAAAGTAACCTTGGGGCTAATGCAATGCTTGCGGTAAGTCTTGCCTGTGCTAAATACGCGGCTACAAAACAAGGAAAATGGCTCTACTCATACTTCGCGGAAATTGCTGGGACAAAACCACACTGGGTAATTCCATTTACTAATGTAATTAATGGAGGAATGCACAGCGGCAATGGCCTTTCTATACAAGAATTCATGCTAACCCCTGTACGAGCTAAGACACAAGAAGAAGCGATATTTACCGTAGCTGAAATATACCAAGAACTCAAAAACGTAATCGCGAAAAAATACGGCAAAGAGCAAACTTCAGTAGGTGATGAGGGTGGTTTTGCGCCTAAAATTAAAAACACGCGTGCTGCGCTTGATTTAATTGAAACTGCAATTGAAAAAACAGGTTTTGAAAAAACAACTAAAATCGCGATGGACTGCGCGGCAAGCAGTTTTTACAATGAAAAGAAGAAAAGTTATCTTATTGATGGCAAAACAAAGACCAGTGCCAAACTATTAGAATATTACGAAGACATTCTTGGTGATTATCCTATAGTTAGCATTGAAGATCCTTTTGAAGAAAATGATTTTCACTCATTTTCTAAACTAACCACGCTGTTTGGAGTAAAACTACAAATAGTAACTGATGATTTGACGGTTTCTCAACCAATGAGAGTAGCTAAAGCAATTGGTCACAAATCGGGTAACGCGCTTTTACTAAAATTAAACCAAGCGGGTACCGTTTCTGAAGGAATTGACGCAGCTAAACTATCCTTTAAATCAAATTGGGGAGTTATGGCTTCACACCGAAGTGGAGATTCTGAAGATACATGGCTTGCAGACCTTGCAGTAGGACTTGGTTGTAAACAAATTAAGACCGGCGCGCCTTGCAGATCAGAACGCACTTCTAAATATAACCGATTACTCGAAATCGCACACCATTTAGAGTAGTTCCCAGGCGTGTATTGGTTTTTCGTCGTTAAATTCGTTGTACGGTTTACTGTTAGGTTTACGTCCGGTATCTAAGAACGGAACTAAGTCGCTTGAGTGGCCTTGCACTTCACATGGAGTAGCGTGATCACTTGTAACTACGATTCTAACTTTAGTAATGTCTACTTTTAGCGAGATTTGTGAAAAGAAGCCCGCGTCTATTTTTTCTAGTTCTTGCATTTTTTCAACCGGCATTCCATCATGTCCAAATAAATCCAAGTTTTTGAAATGTACATATACGCTGTTTCCTTTTGATAATAAGTCTAGCGCTTTACTTGCTGCTTCTGGATAGTTAGCTGTTTTACACGGGACAACTTGCATGTTTAGATATTTGGAAATTCCAAGCTCAAGGGGCATGTCTGCGAGTACTTTAATTGCGGGGTATGTTTTATGGGGCGTTGGTAGGTTTACTTCTGCATCTCGTGCCACTACGCAGTTTCCTGGAAGGTCGCCTCGTGCGATTCTTGTTTTATTAGCCTGGCTGTTTTTTAAAACTTCAATTGCTTTGCGGGTGAATTCGTTTAAAACGTCTGCGGATATTTTAGCTTCCGTGCTTGAATCTAAGGGGGTTGATTTGCTGATTTCGGGTTTAAATTTAGAAAGCGCGTTAGCAACTCCACTTGCAGTAACTTGATAACCCGGGTCGGTATTTTGAATCTTCTTACTAAACCTATCCGTAGGCTTGCGGCCATAAATAACAAGGACTGCTCTGTGGCCCACTGTGGATACAAAGTCAAAGTAATATTTGTCTAGTTTAACTTTTTCTTTAATATCTTTAGCTAATGCTTTAGCTTCATCATCTCTTAAATTGCGGCCTACTCTGCGATCAATCAAATCGCCTTTGTCATTTAGAGTTGCAAAGTTGCATCTTAGTGCTAGCCAGTTTCCTTTTAGTGGGCCTATCCCAAGTGCTTCTAGTGCGCCTCTGCCAACGTGTTTTTCAAATGGGTTAAAACCAAATAAAGACATTACTCCAACGTCACTTTCTGGCGCTATGTCTCCGGCAATTTCAAGACGGCCGCAATGTGCTTTGCTTGCGATTTTCTTTAAGTTTGGAGTATTTCCAGCGGAAAGGGGAGTGCCGTTATTCAAAAGTTTGTGCGGGCGGTCTGCTGCTCCGTCAATAATAACAAAAAGTAATTGTTCAGTCATACTATATCTTTTCATCCTGTGTCTTGTGATACTTAAAAAAAGAACACTTGTCTATTAAATTCCATGACCCAACACGAATTGCTCGACATTGTTAACGAAAAAGACGAAATAATTGGCGTTGCAAGTAAAGAGGAAATTCATGAAAAGATACTACTACATCGCTTCGTGCACGTATTCGTAGAGACCAGTGAGGGAAAAGTGGTAGTTCAGCAAAGGTCACGTCACAAAAAGAAAGGGCCGCTCAAATTTGACGCGGCAGTAGGCGGACACGTAAAATCAGGCGAGTCATACGAAGCAGCGGCTAAAAGAGAAATGATCGAAGAACTAGGCGTCGCCTCAGGTATTAAGTTAATAGGAAATACTTTCAATAATGGTACAACTGAACACATTACAGGTAAACTTTTCATCGCGCGCTCAGATGGCCCTTTACGTTCTATGCAATGGAAACAGAAAAACTACTCTACCTTACACTACCAGAGTTAGAAGAATTAATCGCAAAAGAACGGCCCGTTTGTTGCACTGCATTTGTAGAATCAACAAAAGTATACCTCGCGTATAAGCAAAAAGAATTAGTTGGGAAAAAATGATAGTAGCGGGGGTTGGATTTGAACCAACGGTCTCCGGGTTATGAGCCCAGCGGGCACTCCAAGCTACCCTACCCCGCTTTTAGATTAGTAATCTATTTTTTTCTAAGGTTACTTAAAATTAGTCGTTTCTTAGTTATGATTTAGTCTTTCTTTACTCTTTTATACCCTTCGACTCAGGTTGTTTTTTGGTTTTGGCAGAGTTGGTTGAGGGCGTTGATTTTATTTTCTAGATGAGTGAGCTCTTCTTGAAAGTCTACGAAGTTTAGTTTCTTTGCGCACGATGGGCACTTGAATTGAGTTTCGAATGCTTCATCGAACGGCATCTTCACGCAACCCGCACCGCATGCGTAAATTTGCGCGCCGTCTTGAGTTTGAAGTTTGCTTTTAAGTTGTCTGTACTCATTTTGCTTCATGGCGAGAAAGTTTGAAAGTGCGCGGTTAGAGTTTATTTTCCAAGTGTATGTAAACCAGCCAGTTTGCATGTTCTTTTCTTTACTGTATTCGACTAATCCGTATGAGTGTAAGTGATTTAGTACAGAGCGAATTTCTGCAATTTTAAGTCCGCTTCCCTTTTCAATTTTATCGTCGGTTACTGCTTCGTCCCCGATTGACTTAACAATTGCCGCTCCATTTTCTCCAGCTAGTTCTTGAACTAGGCTAACTAGTTGTTTGGTTCTTTGTTCGTTTAATTTAATTTCAGCAGGAGTTAGTGTTTTAGGAACTTCAATTTCAGGGGCTTTTGGCGTTTTAATTTTTGCAGCTTTTACTTTAGGTGCTTTTGCCGTTTTGGATTCTTTTGCCGATGGGGATTTCTTCATTTAATACACGCGCCGCCTTTTTTTGGGTAAAAGTCGCTTAAACGAGTTTGTGTGTTTTTGTGTAATTGAATGTGGAAATATCTTTTTTTGGTTTTAGTGGAAATGTTTTTTCGTGGATTTTTTTTTCGTTTTCGCGATTTTTTCTCTTCTTGATTATTTTCGTTCAATTAAACTTTATATACCTATCTGCGTTTTTTTGTTTTTTTCCCTCTGAAATTCGTAATTTTTCCTTTTATGGTTGGCGTGATTTTTACTTTCCATCCTTTTTGTTCAGAGTAAAGTGAATCTTTTCCAGTTAATTCGTATAGGGTTAGTGCAAGTGCTGCGACTTCGCTGTGTGGTTGGTTTCCAATTGACATGTTTACGTCTGCTAAGTTGTATACTTCGGTTGGGACTTTTTCTGCGCCGATAATAATCATTACTTTGATTGGTTTTTGTTTTTTGATTTGTTTTATTGCCTTTGGAAATTCTAGTCCGTAGAAAGTTAAGTGTACTATTAGTGTTTTGTTTCGTTTGGCTTTTTCAATTTCAGAAATGAAATCTTCTTTGTAGCTGCTTGTGAATTTGCCGCCCCAATTTGAAACTACCCCTTTTACGCTTGCTTCTAGTGTAGGGTCATGTTCTCCGCTAAAAATTATGTGATTTGCGCCTAATGCTCTTGCTACTAGTGCGCAGTGGGTGGTAATGCGTTTGTCTCTCTCTTTTCTATGTCCGAGGCGTAAAACGGTAATTTGCATAAGTAATTAAAAAGCAATTTGTTTCTATAAACTTTACTAATTTTTTCACTATTTTGTCTTATTAAGGAGCAGTCTAATTTTAGAGAATTTTTCTTGCGGGCTCATAACTCAGCTTGGTAGAGTGATTGGCTCTTAACCAATTTGCCGTGGGTTCGAATCCCACTGGGCCCGCTTTTTAACTTTTAATATGCTTACTGCTAAGTATTTTTTTTAGTTTTAAGCGAGGTAAGGGAGTTGCACCCCTCTATTTCGCTCTGCAGGCGAACGCATAGCTGCTCTGCCAACCTCGCAATTTTTTTTTGTTCGTAGAATTAGTTAATTATTAGAACGAATTGTTTAGACTTAAAAATAGTAGTTTTTAGTTAATAGAACTGCAGGCGCCGACAAAAGTTGAGTTTTTCAAAGTTGCGAAAAAGAAGAGTGTTTTTTGAAAAACGATTTTTCTCTTGTGGCGTTGTTTCCCTGCGTTCATCCCACCTATTTTTTTTACAGAATCCGCAACTAAATACGGCACAACGGTAAATAAAAACATTTCCTATTGTTAGCTAAATAAGGTTGTTATCCAGTCTATTAAGTCTTTTAATGGGTTTGAGTTATTTTTACTCGTTTTTGCTTGAAACTGTTGGTTATTTTCGCATTTTTGTAGTGTTTCTAGTAAGTTTAGTGCGCGTGTTTCTTCTGCTTCTAAGTCTTGTAAGTTGTGTTGTAGTTGTTCGGGAGTGTCCCATGCGGGGGCGTTTAAGTCTTTTGATAAAATTACTAGTTGTGCGTATTTTGTTCTTAGTTGCGCTGCGTATTGGGATGCTGCGTTTGCTTGTTGTTGGCATCTATTTGACGCGGTTTTTGGCTCGTTTTCTAGGTTCCATAGTAGTTTGTTGTCGGTTATTCCTTTTGCGGCGTATTCCCATTGTATTGTATTAATTGGTTTTCCTGTTGTGGGGTATGATGAAATTTGGTCTCGTTTAGTGCTTGGGTCGTATACATCGTTGTCATCGTAGGGATTTCCGCTTTTATGGTCGTATACGTATGGCCAGTAAACTTTCAATGTAGTAGTCCACATGAATAAGCCAGCAAGTACTTGATTTCGGGCGTAGTTTTCTCTGCCTACGGGGTGATAAATTCCTGCTCCGCGTTGACCTTCGTATGGGTATGTGTGGCCGTGGTCGTTAGTGAATTGCGTTTCATCATTTGGATTTTGTGCTAATCTTTTGAAGTAGTTTAAATTAGCTTCAAATGCACCGTCTCTGTTTGGTGAATAGAATGACATGTCATATTGTGGACAGCGATTATCTACTTCGGGGTGACGGTTTATTTTGTCCGTAGGTTGGCCATATGGGGGGTTGCATTCTGCTACGCGTCTTAAAGGTAGTGCGGTTGCTTGTTTGAAGATGTAGTTGCTTTGTTCTAATTTTCGTACGTTTCCGTTATGTACTTGCGCGTATGTATTTGGCTCGTCTACTCCATAGCAATATACATCGCGGTAGTTTTGGCCTAAGTTTTCTCTTATTATATTTTGTAGCGCGTCATTTGTGTCGGGTTGTTTTCCGCATATTAGTATTACTCTTTTGGTTAGTCCGTTTTCTTTTGCTAAGTTTATCATTTCTCCATTTAGTTTGTTTATTATTTGGACGCTATTTGGTAGCCCTTCTAGTCTGTTTTGTAGTTCTAGTTCTATACTGTCAAAGCCGTGTGCTTTGATGTCTCTTAGTTCTTCTATAATGACGTTTTTGTTATTTACCCATGGGTAGGTTATTTCGTTTCCATTTGCATCACGATCAAATTTTACTTTTCCATTAGATAATTTTGGTTGTATTGAGTCATCTAATACTGATTTATAGTATATTCCTGCTGCTGCGTTAGGATCGTCGGTTAGCGTCACGTCTTTTACATTAATCGTTATTGGTAGTGTGTATGTAGTTTTGTCGTTTTTGATTTCAATTGTCCCGCGATATTCGCCGGGGCGGGTGTTTTTTGGAATTTCTGTACTTATCCACACTTCTTTGTTTTTGAACGCGTCTATTTTGGTATCTACGTATGCTTGGTTTGGTTCGGCAGGGGCGCGGTTTTGTAGCTCTTCGTATCTTGTAATTTGGTCATTTTTTACTAATAATTCAGGTACTTTTTCTTGATATATTGGATTTTTCCTATTAGCTATGTCTTCTGGATTTAAGGGATTTTTGAGTCGTTGTGTCCAACGGTATGCAACTTTTATTTCTACGGGTAGTGTTTGTTTATTTTCGTTAATTATGTTAGTTGGTTCGATGCGTATATTGGTTAGCGGTATTTCTGAGTAAATTATAAATGGATTTGTTATTCTTGCGCCTTTGAACGTAGTTAGAGCTATTTCGTTTAGTTTTTGTAAGTTGTTTTGTTTTGGATTATCATCTGCAGTTAAGTATATTCTTTGAGTGAGTGGGGTGATTATTTGATTTGTTGTTTTGTATGTCTGCATTTTTTCTTCGCAGTTTAAACAAAACTCATTCTGTTCATCTGAATATATTGTTAGTTCGTCAAAATATGCTTTTGACTTTTCAGTACCTTGTGCGTTACTAGCTAAGTATATGTCGCCGGTTACGGGAGTAATGGGAATTTCTGTTTTTAGCTCGTTGTTTATGTATATTTTGGCGTTGTTTTGATCATAATTTATTCCGATTTGAGTGAATTCATAATTATCTAGTTGCACGTTAGTTTGTTTTTCTTCGCTACTAGTTTTTGCACTAATTTGGTTGTTTTTTATTTGTAATTTTAAGTAATTTTGATTAGTTGGAATTTCTAAAATCGTATTTGTTTCTGTTTGCCAAAATACTGGTTTTATGAATAGTTGTAGGCTTCCGGTTCTTTGAAGTTTTCCTGGTATTTTTAATGAATATTCTTGAGTTGAATCTATCTTTGTAATTTTAGCTTCCTTAAGTGTCGCGCTTAGTCTATCTTGTTTTCTTAAGCGGTATGCTATTTTAGAGTAAAGTGTATTGCTTGGATCTCTGCTGTTTGGATTTGCAGTTCCACTAAACTTTTGAAATGCGTTAGTTAGTTGATTTTCGTCATTTCCATTTAATTCTATTAATTGTTGTACGCCTGTTTTTTGTGCGTGTCCTAAAACACTTACTAATTTAGTGTTTCCTTTAGCAGTAATCTCTAAGTTATATTGGTTTCTTTGATTTGCAAATATAACTTGATCAAGCGTTTCTATTTGTACATCTCGGGAGTTAGGTCCATATACTGTAACTGAATTGCCGGTTTGTTCTATTGGCGCTTGATTTTCTTCAGGCGCAATTGGGGCCAGATCTGGCTTGAATGTCCAGCCATCAGGTATTCCACCAGTATATGTGTTCATTTCTAATGGCGCAATCCTTGCACTTCTGCCTATTTTGCCATCATTTGAAAATTGAACACACTCTTTACATAAAGTTAATCCTTGCTCTTCTAAACTATCTTCAAATGACTCTCGAAAAGTCACTTGTTTTTGAGAAAATCGTATATTGTTTAATTTAGTTTTTTCATTTGAAGTAAGATCTATGTTGAGAGTTGTGTCTAGTTTTCCTTTAATTCGTAGTTTATCGATAAGGTTTTTTGGATTATTTTGGGTCAAATCTAATGCTGGGTTTTTATTAGTAGAGTTATTTATTTTTACATTATTCTTTTTTTTGTACTTTTCA
>CAZERP010000005.1:0-25197 GCA_964514805.1 Microcaldota archaeon | reverse complement strand
TGGTGCGGTCGCGGGGGGGTTATTTATTTTAATATCTGAATTTTTTGTTTTAACGTTAAGGTTTGTTTGTACTGTTTTTTTGTACGTAAATGGCCCGTTGTTTATTGCATTTGCAGTTAATTCTATAATATATTCTTTGTTTGATTGTAAGTTTCCAATCGTAATTTGCTTATTGCCAGCGGTAAATTTAGTGTCTTCAATTTGATTAATCAGTTGACTAGTACTCGTGTCAGTAAGCTTAAATGTATAACTTACGGGTACGGTAGTACTCCATTCTAAACTAATGCTGTTTAGTGTGTTAACATTGTTCAAAATAGAATAGTCATTATTAGTTAGTGCGGTTACTACTCCGATTAGGCAAAAAATACTCAATACTGTTCGAATTACTTGCATGTATTAGTTAATGCGAGTGTATTTTTAATTATGTTTTGCGTATCCTTTGATTTTTTCTTTGCCTTTTTCTTTTTTGTATGAGCTGCCGAATGTTCTGTTGACTATTTTTTCTCCAAATGCGTTGGCTCTTGTTAAGTCTTGCGTGGAGAGTTTGTAAAACCCGATTTTTGGTAGTAGGCCGTTTTGTTTGAGGAACATTGTTTCTTTTATTGGTCCGTATTTTTTGAGTTCGTTTTCTAGGTCGGTTAGGTCTGTGCTGTCTGTTCCGACGTATGTTATTGCCATTTCTTTTTCGTAGAAAACGGTGGCGATGCGTTTGATTTTGCGTAGTTGTTTTTTGCTAATTTTGCTTGTGTTAAAGCAAATTATTACAAGATCTGCTGGTTTAATTTGGCCGGGAGTACGTGATAAGCTAACTAGTATGTTCTTGTCTGTTACGCGGGTTAGGCCTTGTAGCATTGTTGATACGATTGTGTTGTTTGTCTTGTCTTTTACGTTTGGGTTGTAAATGGTAACGTGCATGTTTTGGTTTTTCACTTCTTTGATGCTTTGATTAGTGCTTGGAATGATTCTTCTGCGTGTTCGAGTCTTGAGTCGAATTCGGGGTGATATTGTACTCCGAAGAAGAATTTGTTGTCTTTGCGTTCTAGGACTTTCATTAAGTGTCCTTGTTCGTCAGTTCCGCTAAATATTATGCCTGCGTCTTGTAGGTCGTTTACGTAGTCAGGGTTCATTTCGTAGCGGTGTCTGAATCTTTTTAGGATGGTGGTGTCGTTGTATATTTTGCTTGCCATTGATCCTTTGGTTAGTAGTGTTTTTTTGGCGCCTAGTCTTAATGTTCCGCCTAGGTTTGCTAGGTTTTTCTTGTCTGGTAGTATGTGTATTACTGGTTTAGTTGTGTTTGGGTTGCATTCTGTGGTGTGCGCGTCTTTCCAGTTTAGTATGTTTCTTGCTGCTTCTACTACGGATAATTGAAATCCATAGCATATGCCTAGTAGTGGAATGTTGTTTTCTCTTGCGTATTTTATCGCGTTTATTTTACCTTCAATTGCTCTTCCGCCAAAACCGCCCGGGATTATTACTCCGTTATAGTTTTTCAAAGCAGTGGGCATTTGTTTTTCTAGTTCTTGAGCGTCAAGTAGGTCGGCGGTTACTTTTACGTTGTTTGCAAGTCCTGCGTGGGTTAATGATTCAAATAAACTCATGTACGCGTCTTTACTTGTAGCGTATTTTCCTACGACGGCGATTTTTACTTCGTCTTGTAGCCCTTCGAGTTTTTCTACTAGGTTTTTCCATTCGTCGAAGTCTTTACTACTTTTCTTGGATGTGAGGTTTAATTTTTCGTTTATTTTTTCACTGATGTGTTGTTCGTCTAATATTACAGGTACTTTGTAGATTGTGCTTGCGTTTGGCGAGCAGAATACGTCACTTGCTCTTACGCTGCATTGTAGTGCTATTTTTTCTAGTGCGGCTTGGCTGATTGGTTTAGATGATCTTCCGACTACTATGTCGGGGGTTATGCCTCTTGCCATGAGCGCTTTTACGCTGTGTTGTAGTGGCTTGGTTTTTTCTTCACCTGTAATAATGTTAGGCATTAAGGCTAAGTGTATGTATAGTGTTTGGGTGTTTTCTTCAAATTTCATTTGACGAATTGCTTCTAGTACAATTTCACTTTCAATATCTCCAACTGTGCCGCCGATTTCAACTACTAGTACTTGCGCGTTTGTAGCTTTAGCTGTTTTGTGGAGTCTGTTTTTGATTTCATTAGTGACATGAGGTACGGATTGAACTGTTTTACCTAAGTAGTCGCCGCGGCGTTCGTTTTCTAAAACGGATTGATAGACTGTACCCATCATTAAGTTTTGGTCTCGAATAGCGTATTCATTTAGGTAGCGTTCGTAGTTTCCAAGATCTAAGTCGCATTCAAAGCCGTCTCTTGTTACGAATACTTCGCCGTGTTCAAAAGGGTTTAATGTGCCCGCGTCAGTGTTCAAGTAGGGGTCTATTTTCATTAAACTAGTTTGCAAACCGTGTTTGCTTTTTAGAAGTTTTGCGATTGAGGAAGCAAAGATTCCTTTTCCAAGTGAGGATAAAACTCCTCCGGTAACGAAGATAAATTTACGATCCATTTGTTTTTTTAGCACTAGTAAGTATTTAGGTGAGGTGCTTCTTTAAAACCCGTTTCTTCCTAGAGGGCTTTTTTTGTAAAAATTAGTGTAAAAAGTGGAAAAAAAGAGGAAAAATTGAACGCTACGTTTTTAGTTTGCAGTGATGATTCTTCTGCTACTTGTGATTTCGTGGTGTCTGTGTGCTTTTCTTCCTCTGAAATATAGAGAGATGAAGAATGCTAGTACTGCAAGAGGACTTCCTGCAAGTAGCGCGATTATGCCAAGTCCAAAGAATACATTTTGGTATGTCTCATATGCAAGTGTAGCTTGCCAAAGTGGCAAGTATTTTTTGAGGTATTCCCAACGAGTAGTCGCGGCGAGTTGTACTGGTTGTTCTGCGCCTACTGTTGTTTGTTGAATTTGGAATTGTGGTTTTTCTTCGTGTCCGTGATCGCTCATGATGTATTACCTCTCTATTTGGTTGCGTACATGACTTTTCCTTTCATGTCTTCTTTGCCCCAGAGTCTAGTTCCCATATATTGACTCCAGTTGTGACCTACTTTCCATGCGAATGGAATGGCTAATATTGGGTGGATGAAAATGTATGCAATTGCAGTTAATGCTAGGTATGCCCATGTGTATGTCCAGGCGTAGTAACCGTTTGCATCATATGCAAAGTCGTTTGCTGCGAAGTGTCCTGCTAAGAACGCTCCTCTGGTTTTGATGTTTGTGACTGAAATTGGTTGTGATCCTGCTTGTAGTTCGAATTTTTGAGCTGCTTTTTTCTTTTGAGCAGGGGTCATGTTGGGTACGTCGTATTTGTCTGATGGAGTGTAGTAGGGTACTTGTAAGAATGTGTTTAAGTTTTCACTTTTCTTAGCTGGAGCTGCCGCTTGTTTTGATGCTTTGACTTTGGCAAATTCTGCTCTTATTTCATCAATACTTTTCATCATTGTTTTTTTTCTAACTCCTTTAAAGTAATTTTAGTGACCTTATTGCTTGAGGTACGGCGAAGTATAGTGCGATAATTGCCCCCATTGGTATGAGGGTAGTTTTGTCTGTTGTGACTGTGATTATGACTCCTGCTACTAATAGGATGTTTGTAATCCAGTCTGGGACTATCATTAAGTGTGCGTTGAATGAACCTAGGAAGTTGTCGTCTACGTTTTCCATTACTTTTCCGCCGCTGTAGTGGTCGGCTAGTACTCCGATGTTTGTAGCTATTTTTCCTGATGCTTGTGAAAATCCACTTAAGCCTAATGCTGGAGTTACTTTTTTGAATTGACTTTCAATTACTTCGGTTATTCCTTGTCCGGGTAGGTCAAGTCCTGTTTTGAATTCGTGTAAATCGTCACCCATTTCTTTTCACTCTCGTTATTGCATTAAGGCTACGTTTCTGAATGCCCCGTTAAAGCGTGGAATGTTTCTGTTCCATGTTGCCCAGTCCCAGTATTTTGCTGCGAGTGCTACGCATAATAGTGAGAATGGGGGTAGTGCGTTCCATGATACTACGGCGGCTGCTAAGAAGCATGCGCATCTTGCTTTTGCTACGTAGTCTTCTCTCCATAGTTCGATGAATTCGTTTAAGTAGTCGGCTCTTATCATTTGGCCGAATACTTGTTTGCTTGCTTGTGTTAGTACTCCAGTGCTCATTACTTGTTTTTGTGCTTTAGCTTCGCCGTGGTGGTCGTCTTTGATGCTTAGTTTTGCTGCGGCTGATTTTAGTGCTGGTGATAGTCCATCAGTGTTAAGTTTTGGTCCGTGTCCGTGATCGCTCATTTCTTTCTACCTCTTTTAACGGGTGTAGAGAACTTTACGGTGTTTGAGGTTGGTGTTAATGTGGTGGTTTTTCCAAACGTGTTTACCGTAGTAGTGTCCTGCAAGTCCTGCGACTCCGGCTGATAGCCAGAGGTTTATGGGGAAGAGTATGATTGCCCCTGCTGCGCATAAAATGGCGGCTGATCTTGTTGTGTGCCATTCGATCCAGTCGTCAACTCCGCTTGTTACGAATTTTTGACGAGTTGAAACTTCAAGCATACCATCTCCTTTCTTTACTAGAGTTGGTACCATGGTTGGTACTATGGTTATATCTTCGCCTTTTTTTGGTTGTGGTGCTGGCGCTGGTTTATGATATTGACTCTTTATTTCTGAAAGTGATAGTCTTGCCATAATTTTGTAACTATTAAGTAGTTACACTGATTTATATACTTACCGGTAGTAACAAATTTACTTGTATTTTTACGTCAAGCAGCGAACTACTTAATTTGCCTCTTATTCTAGTCTAAAAAACAAGTGCTTTTCCACAATCGTGGAACTAAACTACGTTCCTTGCCGAATCAACATTTTCATGTAACTGATTGTTAGTTACATTAGGGGTATTTTCTTTTAAATTAGCTTCAATCTCAGTCTTTTTCTCAACAGGAATACCAATAAGCTGCTCTATAACTAACCCATAATCTAACTCGCTACTCGAAAGCGAGTACCCATTATTAGTCTCCTTAAGTACGGCAAGCGGAAAAAAACGCCACTCTCTCCTAGGAAACTTCCACGCAATATAATACGCAATACCCGTCTTTTGCTCAAAACTACGCATAATCTCAAACTTACTCTTCTCAAAATGCAAACTATTACTCCAAGCCTTACACTCCAAACAAAACTTAACCGTACTACTCAAAACAACCAAATCCGGCGAAACACCATCAACTCCACTCTTAGATGCGCGAATCACAGCAAAACCACGATCCTGCAAGTAGTTCTTAACTTCACGCTCAAAACGAGCACCCTTAATATACGCGCCTTTACCCATCTAATTCCCACAAATACTAACCAAACTAAAGTTAAAAAAATAACAACACCCAAAACAAAAACCTCAATGCGTTACTTGACGCACCATGTCACTACCAACCAGTTGCTTTTTTATATTGCAGAATTTCTAAAAATCCTATAACAAGAAGTAACAAATTTACACTTCTAACAAAAAAACACTTAAAAAAACAATAAAAAAAATAAGTAGTTGAAATTTTCACAATTGGACACTGGAATTAAAGTAGGAGATGTCATGAAGACAAACTTAGCTACAATAGCTCAGAGCGAAACAGCCGCAAACGCAGCTGCAAAAATGGCCGAGCTAGGCGTAGGAAGTTTACTACTAACAGGCCTAAAGGGTGAAATTACAGGTATACTTACAGAAAAAGACCTAGTAACAAAAGCACTAGCAAAAAAAACAACTGACGTTCAAATAAACAAAATCGCAACCACAAACCTAATCACAATCGACGCAAACGAAGACATAACCAAAGCCGCCGAACTAATGGGCAAAAAAAACGTCAAACGACTAGTAACAAAATCAGGCCAAAAAATAGTAGGAATACTCACCCAAAAAGACCTAATCTCAATCTCTCCTTCTTTATATGAACTAATCGCCGCAAAACAAAGCGGAATAAAAATAAACTAAAAACAACATCACGCTCTTTTGAAAAAAAGAGACGAGACAATCAGCATATCCTAAGCTGCTTGATAGGCAAGCGGGCTGAGATGACCTCCCTGACCAAATGAGGGGAATGGGCGACACAGCTTCCGAAGCCTCCTCGTCTAAAAACAAAACCAGTTCAATTGTAAGAAAATTTCACCACAACTTCTTTTTTTTAAAACAAAAACTAAGTGTTTCTTAAATGGTGAAACAATATGGGAAAAACTTACATTGACACAGTCAAATACTTAATCAAAGCAAACTTCGAAGTAGACGGAATAATCGAAAAACCCGACATAGTAGGAGCAATCTTTGGACAAACAGAAGGACTACTAGGAGACGAACTCGACCTAAGAGAACTCCAAAAGAACGGAAGAATCGGCAGAATCGAAGTCGACACACACCTACGCGGAAACCAAACCGTAGGACAAATACTAGTACCATCCTCACTCGACATGGTAGAAACATCAATCCTAGCCGCATCACTAGAAGTAGTCGACCGAGTAGGACCATGCGAAGCAAGAATCAAAATAGACAAAATCGAAGACTCACGCAACTTAAAACGCAAACAAGTACTCGACAGAGCCAAAGGACTACTAAAAACAATGCTAGTCGAAGAAATACCAGAAAGCAAAGAACTAACCGAACTCGTACGCGACGACGTAAAAGTAGCCGAAGTACAAACAATCGGAGACGACAAACTACCATGCGGACCAGAAGTAGCAACCGCAGACGAAATAATCGTAGTAGAAGGCAGAGCAGACGTAATCAACTTACTAAAGAACAACATAAAGAACGCCGTAGCAATCGGAGGCGCAAACGTAGGCAAATCAATCGCCAAACTATGCAACGAACGCGACGTCACAGTATTCCTAGACGGAGACCGAGGCGGAGACATAATCCTCAAAGAACTCATGCACGTAGCAGACATCGACTACGTAGCACGCGCACCAGCAGGAAAAGAAGTCGAAGAACTAGCACGCAAAGAAATCATCCAATGCCTACGCCGCAAAATACCCGTAGAACAAGCAGACAATGACAAAAACAGAAGAAACCGCGAAAACAACCGCGTAAATGAACACCACTCAACAAACCAACCCGTGATGCGCCAAGAAAGACCACAAATCGAACGCCAACAAGAACGACCACAAATGGCAAGACCAGTCCGCACACTAACTACAATGAAAGTAGACCAAATCAACCCACTACAAGACACTGCGCGCAGCACAATGCAAGTACAACTACACGAGCCAAAAATAGAACACAAACCAGTAGTTCAAACTCAACACGAAGTCCACCAAGCTCCAAAAGAAGCAGTACAAGAAAAGAAACCCGCCAAGCAACTTTCACCTGAAGAAGAAAAACTCATGAGCGTACTAAAACAACTAGAAGGAACACTCAAAGCACGCGTCTTAGATGAAAACTTCGAAACCAAAACAGAAGTACCAATAAGAGACATCATGAAAGCACTAGGCGAAGTTGAAAAAGTACATGCAGTAGCACTCGACGGAATCGTAACACAACGCCTAATCGACTTAGCCGAACAAAAACAAGCCAAATACGTCACCGGCATACGATCAGGAACCATAATGCGAAAACCAGACGCGCTAAAAATAATTACCGGCGAATAATTCGAACCCTTTCTTTTATTGTAAAGAAAGCCTTCGATGGTAAAGAAACCCGTTCGCTAATCGCGAACTCCTTTTTCCTCTTTCTTTTTTTCTAATTCTACTATAATTAAAAACACCAGAAAATTAACTAATTACTAGTGATAACAATCTATGGCAGCTGAAATCAAACCAACTCCAAAAAGAGGACCACCACCAATACCCGAAGAAGGACTATCTGGATTAGAGCGCACAATTAATGCTATGTTCACTAAAAATAGAATAACTGGACATATGATTACTTTAAATGAACGAGCAGGTGAACTTAAAGTATTACTTCCTCATGCAACCGGCCCATTAATGACTGCGCCTGAACGTACAAAAACGGCAGGTAATCTAATCAAAGCAGCAGTAGGTGCAAACACAGGTATACATGTATTTATTGAACCTAAACCAGGAGAAAAAAGAACCGAATTCATAGTCCAACTACCTAAAAAATAAACTCGTATTTTTTTAAATCAATTTTTCCATTTTCTATTTTTACGCCATCTAATTCTAAACGCTTAATTTTTTCATCTAATCCCAAAGCGTAGCCGCCAAGTTCTCCATTAGACTTAACTACTTTATAACAAGGAAAACCATCAGGATCAGAATTACAATGCATAGCATTACCAACCGCCCGCACTGCCTTAGCGTTACCCGCAGCTCTAGCCAAAGAAGCATACGTCGTAACCTTGCCCCTAGGAATTACCTTAAGCAATTCAACACAACGCACACTAAAACTCATTTTATTGTAATCGCTCTTCCCATTCTTTTAAGGTCGGTTGTCTACTTTTAATTTTAATTGTTTTTCTAAGCAAATCTTTTACTATTTGTTTAGGGACATGTTTTGTAATACTTTCATCGCACAATTTTGCAACTTGATCTCTTTCAGGCAAATGTAGTGCATTAACTGCTAAGTCACCATATTCTAAAATTACCCTTTCTTCTGTAGGGTTCAAGCGTTTTTTGAATAGCTCAAATAAATCAGGCCAATGACGAGGAGAAACTTGACTAGTCAAGTAAGGTTTATCTGGTGATTTTTGATTAAATATATTTAATGCCTTTGGTCCATGTATTGCAAGTGCCATAGCTGCGCTACGATCGCCTGCATCTAAATGCCGTAGCGCGCTAAGTCCCGCGCGGGCTACTGCTAGTGACGCAGTTCCACCGTGTTTCTCGAAAGCGAAAGAAGCAGCTCTCGGATTAGCATTATATGCTTCGAAAAATGTAGTTGGAAATCTAGCTAATAACTCAATTACCCTAGGTATTGATCCTATTCCCATGTTAATAGTTCGGTTGACTTTTGGCTCGCCATATTTTTCAATAAGCATCTCTCGAGTTTTAACTAATAAGTCCATCTGATCCGAGCGTAAACTAGTTAGAACATCTACAATAGGCCTATCTACGTTTAATGCAATTGGAACTACTTTTTCCCCATGTTTAACTAATGCGTTAAGTCCAGGTTCATCGTGTTTGTGTAAAATATCAATTGCGTTTTTTCCATATAAGCGTATTTGAGCAATTGCAGCTCTTAGATTCTCTTCTTTATTTAACTTAAATAATGCATGAACTGCATCTGTGCCATGTTCATCTACAACTTCTTTAAAGTCGTTAACATCTGCGTCTGCAACGTTATGGTATACAAATGGCAGTGCCATGCCATACTTGTCAATTGCATCTACGCCCCATTCTGCTTCATTGCTAATTAAAGCAGCCGCATAGTTAATGTTAGTTCCTTGGTCGTTTAATTTTTTAATTACTGTAAGTCCTTTTGGTGTTGAAGTTGCTATTGATATTGGTACTAATCTATCTGGGTATCTTCTATATTCTCCATTAGGATGTTCGTATAGTTTTGCTAAAAATCTAACTTGTTGAGGACTAGTTAAACGAGTACCGCGAAAATCGTCAATTAATTTAGTAGTATGTTTGGGTTTGTCTTGCATTGCATTTATGATCAAACGAACTTTCCTTTCAGGGATACTGTTTGCCCTAAATTCGCCTGGCGTTTCACCTAGTTTTACTTTCCTTGCTTTATTCATCTTTAATTAAGTATTACTAATACGGTTTTTAAAGTTCGTGTCTTGCTTTACAAAACAGTAACTGCTGCGCGTAACCTGCGTGTTTGCCCCATCTTTCTTTAGCAAATGCCTGTACGTCTTTTGTTTTTACTTCGTAAAATTTTTCCATTCCTTGGTAAACCCAAGTGTCAGTAGGAAAACAGTCCACTTTGCCAAATCCGTACAAAAGAATGCAATCCGCAACCTTCGGGCCAACGCCGGGTAACTCTTGTAGCGCGTCGCGTGCATCTTCTACATTCAACTTATTGATGTGCGTTAAGTCAAAGCCATTTTCTACAATCAAACGCGCAGTTTCTTTCAAGTATTTTTCACGATAGCCGAGCTTTAATTGCGAAATATCTGCTTTCAAAACATTTTCTGGAGTTATTTTTCCACATGTAGTGTGCACGTCAAAGTAGTTTTTTTGGATTCTTTTAATGTGATTATTTTGACTTAAAATAAAAGCAACTGTAGTTTCCCATTCGTCACAGTGAGTCAAACGCAAACCACCAAACTTAGTTATAGCTGCGCTTAAAACCAGGTCATCTTCGCTTATCTTTTCATAAATACTACTAACATCATCTTGTAAACGAAACATCTTAGCGTACTTTTCACTCTGCGAAAGTTCACGTAAGTTTAAAGGCAATTTATGACCAGTAGATAATTCAGTATAGCCATTTTCATTTTTAGCCCAAGTAAAAGTAGGCGTCTGCCCACTATCCATAGTGAACGCAATATCAAAATCTAATGTTTTAATTTGAGCCATGATCTTTCAACGAGCTTAGTAAGCTTTCTAGAAGCTTCGCCTCTTTTAATGCTTTCACGCAAAGCAACTAAAGTTCTAACCTCACGAGCGGGTAAACTTTCATGTTTTATCTTTTGAGTAACTCTTACTAAGTAGCGCCCATTTTTTTTATCAACTTCAACTTCTGCATCTAATTTACGATTACGTTTAATCAACTCTGCAGAACTAAACTTACTAACGTCTATAGAATTACGTACGTGTTCATCTACTGTATGTTCTATCCAAGAAGTAAGTTGCTTTACTTCTGCGGCGTCTTTTCTTCGCTTCGCATCTCCGTACGCAGAGTATAACTTTATCAACTGTTTTTTCAAAGCAAACCCAACAGGGTCAACTAAACGATCAAACGTTTCCGCATTCACACTACCCTCACGAACAACTAAAACATGATCATCATGTAATTCTAACTCACCAACATTAAACGCGTTATGATCCAAAACGTAATTTAACTGACGTGCAACTCCCTTAGTTGCAGCATGAAGTGTTTCGGGCGCGATAAATTCCATAAACTTATTACTTTAGTAACGTTTTAAAGCATGTTTTCCCCGAATATAATATAACTAATTATTGAATCACTAGAGAGGAGTTTGTGCTAAATGTCTAAAAAAGAAGATTTACAACTAAACAAATACGAAAAAGCAAGATTAATCGGAGCACGCGCATTACAACTCGCACTCGGCGCGCCACCACTCGTAGACGTCTTAAAAGTCGCAAAGAAAGACACCTACATCTCACCAATTGAACTTGCAGTAGCAGAACTAGAAGCAAACGTACTACCACTACAAGTAATCAAATAAATTCCTTCCTCTCCTTTTCTTTCTTCTAATTACTTTTTTTTAAAAATAGCTTTTAAAGTTTGAGTTTTTTGCTTAAGAATTCTAATTCTTCTAGTGTTAACTCTCTAGGTCTTTTTGCGCCAAGTTCGCCTAACTCCAGGTCTCTTGCTTGTTTTTTATCTAAATCAAAATGATGCCTTGAGTGTATAAGCGAATTTTGTACTGTTTGGTTTTTATGTTGAAAAATAGCATCGACTAACTTTTGATTTAACTTCTTTACATCTTTTTTAGCTTTCTTTTCAAGATGAATAACTGCGCTATCTACTTTAGGAACAGGGTTAAATGCTTCTGCTGGTACGGTTTGTACAATTTCGCAATTAGCATTATTTTGAACTAATACAGAAAGCCTACCGAAATTATCACTACCTGGTGGCGAAATAATCCGATCAGCAACTTCAAGTTGTAACATTACCACTGCGTGTTTAAAATTAGATTCAAGTATCTTTACAAGAAGCGGAGTTGAAATGTTGTACGGTAAGTTACCGTAAATATAATCATAGTCTGAAAAGTCAAAATCAAGCGCGTTTACATTCTTAACTTCTATGTTTTCAAATTCCTTTAAATTTTCTTTTAACTTAGGAACAAGCGACGTGTCAATTTCTAGAGTTACTACGTTCTTTGCTACTCGTGCAAGTTCTTTAGTTAAAGCGCCATCTCCCGCGCCAATTTCTAGTACTGTTTTACCTTTTAAGGGTAAAAATTCGGCTATCTCTTCAGCTACAAAAGAGTCTACGAGAAAGTTTTGGCCGAATTGTTTTTTGAAATACATTTAATTTTAGTACCTGCGTGGGAATCTTCGTTCTTCTTCTGGTCTTGGTTGTTTGACGAAGAGGTAGTACTTTTCATTGCCTTTAATTTCAAGTAAAATACGTTCCATTATAATTTGAACTATATTTTGGACGTGAGGTACTCTTTCTTGAAAATCTGCAAATGATGCGAATGGCTTTTTGTCACGAATGTCTAGTATTGCAACTAAATGCTTTTTGCCTATTGCGGGTAATAGTTCGAGTACGTGACTACGAATGTTAATTGGTCCTGCTCGGTTTAGAAAAGATATGAATTCAGCTTCTCTTGATTGTACTATTGTTAGTAGTTCTTTTTCTAGTTCCTTTTGAGCGGAGTTAGTAAGCTCTTCGTATTTGATTCTTTTTTTTATGTGGTCTACTTCGCTTCTGTGTTCTTTTCCGATGTAGACTTTTTGGCCTGATTTTAATTGTACTCCTGGGCGTGCAACTACTTCGAGTAAAGTAAAGTTTGTATCTCCAATTACTTGTGCGATTGGCTCTTTTGTGGCTTCGCTGCTTTTGCCGTATGGGAGAAAGTCAAGTGTGATTGCGTTTTCTTCTCGTTTTTGTTGAGTTTGTGGATTCATGTCTTTGGGTTGCGGCCTCCTGTATTTTTCCAATGTCGCTAAAAAAGGGAGGTAAAAATGGGGCGAAAAGAAAGTTTACAGTGCGTCGTTTTATTCTGTTTCTTCTTCTTTTGGTTTTTCAGTGCTTGCTGTAAGTTCGTCGGTTACTTCTTCAAGTTGTGGTGCTTCTACTTGTTTTATTTTTGCTGGTTCTTTAGCATCTTTTAAGTAGGTTTTTGAAATTTCGCAGACTGCTTTGACTGTGTCGTCACTAAGGTTTACTTGGTCGGCTAATATTAGTTTTACTTCGTCGTCTTTCTTTGGTAGTAAGTTTACTATTCTTGCTGCGCAATCTTCGTTGAGTCCAGCTTTTGTTAGTTCACTTTTCATTGCTTTTGCGTCTTTGTCGCTTAGTCTGATTAAATCGTCTAAGTAGTCAAAGGTGTTTTGTTGTTCGTATGAAAGTGCGCCTGCTTGGTCTCGTCTTGACTTTAGTAATTGGTGTGCTTCGTTGACTGTTAAGTGTTTCTCTGCTACGAGTTCCATAAATTTAAGTTGTCTCCTCTAAGGGTTTTTTTTATTGTTTTTCGACTTTGGCAGTTACGCTTACTTCTACTAGGTGGATTGGCGCTACGGTTAGTCTTTTGGTTTTGTTTAAGTCTTTGAATTCGATTACGTATGCTCCGCCTTGGCGTCTGACGATGTTGGCTAGTCTTCCGTTGTATTTGAGTGGTACTAGTCCTGTTTTTGAGTGTGGGTTGACGTTGATTCGTACTGTTGCTCCTTGTGCGAATTCTTTAAGCATTGCTGCGGGGGTTAGTTTACGTGCGTTTATTGATCTTGAGTGTTTTGAGTAATATCCGTGACTTCGTTTCATATTTTAATTTTTTCTACCTCTTTTAGTAAGTATACTTGACAGTGTTCTACGCTTTTTTAGCGAGTGTCTTATATAGGGTTTTGGCGCCTACAAACATTTAAATACGCTCATGATACTACTACTTAGTAGTAAATACCTGTTTTTTGGTGTTTATTTTACAACAACAAGGTAATGATTAACAAGTGAGCAGTGGAGGCGGAGAAAACCCCGCAATTACATTAATGTTCGGAGCACTAGTCCTCATATTCGTACTGGGAGGTCTGCACGGATTCTCAACAATAGGAGCACTAATGGCAATACCAATACTCCTCCTACAAACACTATTCCTCTCCGTAGGTTACTTATTCTCTGTACTAACTGCATTCACATTAGGCTCAGCACTTTCGGGCCCATTTGCAATAATCACATTAATTCTAGTATGGATGCTAATCAAAAACGGAATAATGTCACAATACTCATCACAAAACTATGTAACTTTCGCAGTATTCATATTCCTAATTCTACTCTTAGTATAAACCAAACAAAACACAAATTAGGTAGGTTTATATACCCTATTTAAATACTTTATATAACACAATTTTTGCTTTACTCTTTTTTTAATTAGTTTTAATTACAAAGCAAAACCAACACAAATACAGGGGGAATTACAACCAACATGGCCAAGCTAAAGAAAAAAATTAACTTAGCATTTAAAGTAGAAAACATAGTCGCATCCGCAAACCTCGGAGTAGAACTCGACCTCTTTAACATTGCAATGGAAGTCGACAACGTCGAATACGAACCAGAACAATTCCCAGGCGCTATCATGCGTTTAAAGGAAATTGGAACAACACTTCTACTATTCAAAAATGGTAAGGTAATCTGCTCAGGAGCAAAATCAGAAAAACAAATCGCACAATCAATCAAAAGAGCAGTAGAACTCCTAGAAGACTACATCCAATAATTCTTCTTTTCCACTTATTTCCTTCTTTTTTTAAAAAAAATGGATAAAATAGACTTAATTCTAATATTCGCCATAGCACTTGGCGTAATCCTAGTTGTAATCGGCTTATTGCTTGGAATATTTGTAATGTCAAAATCAATAAGCGCGCCCGCGCCTAAAACCGTTCAAAACTTGCCTTATCAATACTGGCCATATTTTTTACTATTAGGCGTAATCGCAATTATAGTAATTTTACTTTTCAAACAATTCGTACTAAAATAACACAATTCTACTGACTACTAGCTTTAAATACTCTAAGAGTCTAAGTATCTTTACTAATATTATTTTGGATTTCCGGATCAGCAAATTTTTCTTTTTTTCACGCGCTGATCATCTCTAATACTCGCCTAAAGCGAAGCATAGCCTAATTCTAATAAAAATCTGCTTAAAAATTTAATCAAACTACTTTTACATCTAGTGCCACTTGCACTTCAGTAGGAGAATATGGCCTAGCTATTCTCTTTTCTACAATTTTACATTTATGTTTAGCTTTACTGCACTCTTCGTTTACTAATTTAATCTGTTCTTCGAATGGGTCTAATTTTTCGCCATCTAAATCACGAAACGGCCCAAAACTATAATAATGAATAACTGCGCCGTTTGCGGCTACAGTAAGCGCGTCTTGAAGGAATTCACTAGCGGTATGCGGCAACGGCATCACAATTCTCGTAGCTTTTTTCTTGTACTTTTGTGCTAGTTTATGTACGTCTCCTTGAATTACTTCGCAGTTTTCTAGTTTGTTTAGTTTCACGTTTTCACGGAAGTATTTGCATGCGGTTTTGTTTAGTTCAATTCCAATTACTTTTGCTTTTGGCTGAGCTTTGGCTATTGCAAGTGCAAATGGTCCACAGCCTGCAAAAAACACTATAACTAGTTCTTTTGGTTTAGTTGCTGCGGCTATGCGGTTACGTTCAAAGGCTAGTCTTGTTGAGTAGTATACTTTAGCAAGATCTACGCGAATGATAGTGTTATTTTCCTTGTAAGTTGCAATTGTTGTTTTCTTTCCTGCTAAGTGTTTGAATTTACGTACTCTGTATTTGCCCGTCATTGCGCTTTCCTTCTTTAGTATGGTAGATATGCTTGGGTTAACTTCCAAAACACACTTTGCAATTAACTTTTCTTTTTTTCGTAGCTTTGCAGGAACTTCAATTATTGCGATGTTTCCAAGATGTTCGAATGAACGGTTAACTAATTCTAGTTCTTCTGAGTCAAAGCCGCTACGAGTAAGTGCGGTTTTGAGGTCTTTTGGCTTTCGCTCGCTAGTAAGTTCAATTTTTTCAAATGAGTGAGCAAAGTTAACTGTAATTTTACGAGTAAGTGGTATGAGTAAATGTTTTTGGTCTTTAGTTTTTTGAGGTTTGAATTCAAAACTTAGTGCGAATTTACTTTTGGCTAAACCTAATGCTGCTTGGGCGTTTTTTAGTTCAACTTTTAGGCAAAGCACTTTCATATGGTTATATTATTTAGTTTAAACGTAGAGATAAACTTACGCATATGTCTGATTTTATTTCTCAATATTATTTAGATCCAATTAGAGACACTAGTTTACCTTCGTATAATTGGGTTAATACTATTACGTATGGCGTTTTAGCGCTAATCGCCGCGTTTTTGATTTACAAATTTATCGAAAAAAAGAAAATTACGGTGGATAAGTGGTTCTTTTTTGCTATCTTGCCGTTCATTGCTTTTGGTAGTGTAACGCACGTACTTGAAGATGGCCGGTGGCTTCCAAGATTAGTTCAAATATTCGGTTTTGAAACTTATCCATTCGTAACTCCATACATTTACGTCTTAACGTTTTTACTTGTAGTTGCCAGCGCGCTAGTTGCGCATGTTATATGTAAAGAATGGGGTGAGAAATTAAAAAAAACAACGGGTTTAATTGGTTGGCTTATTGTACTGCCTTTTGTCATTTGGCTTTTGTTTTACGTAAAACACTTAGAACTCCTATTCATCTGGCTAGTGGCTTTAGCGGGACTATTTGCGATTTATTGTTTTATTTATCAAAGAATGTTCAAAACGAGCGAGCTTTCAATCGTCTCGTTTCTCGCGCAATGTAGTGACGCCGTTGCTACGTATCTGGGGATTAAATTTGCAGGGTACTCCGAGCAGCACGTAGTAGGTAATTTGATATTAGGTGTTGGCGGGTCTGAGCTCTTCCTTGTAGTAAAAGTAGCTTTTGCTTTTCTAGTAATCTACGTGGTTGAAAATGACGTACTAGATGTACGCAAAAAGAACTACGTGTATCTCTTAATAACAATATTTGGACTAGCGCCTGGACTAAGAGATATACTAAGAATAGCTGCTGGTGTTTAAAGAATTAGCTTTTTTTTAGGAAAAAAAAGAAAAAAAGATTGTTATTGTTGTTCTCCTTCTTGTGCTTGTTGTTGTCCTACTGGGATTTCTACGAAGCGTACGCTTTGGCCATCAGTGGTATAGATCACTCTGATTACTCCGTTGGCAAGTTGAGCGTCAGTTAGCTTATCCATAAACGAAAGTGTAGTGTCTTCTTTGACTCCTACTGCGCCTTCAAAAACGGCGTCTACGGGGGTGAACCCTGCGTTTTTTAGCGCGTCAATAGTTTTGAGTACTTCGTCTTTAACACTTAATTTAGGTTGAGTTGGTGCGGGCATATTGTTGTGAACATCTCCATTCTATTTGTAATTATACTTTTTAGGTGAAATTTACCGTAGGGTTTTTTATACGGGAAAGTAGTTGATGTTAGTCATTAGTTGATTTCGCCTTTTATTCATTATGGTCATTATACCCGGGGGCGCAAAAGGGCTAAACATAACGAGGTTATTATTTTTTTTGAATATGGCAAAAAATAAGAAAAAATCGCTTAACGCGCCAAAACCTAAAAGCTTAAACAAAGTAGATAAAGAAGTCGAACAAACTGGTAGAAAAGATGCAGGTCACTTGGTGTTAGATATCTGTCCAAGGTGTGGCTCTAGTGATATAGGTAAGCGCAATATTGATATTCCAGGTTACGCGCCTGAAGTTAGAGTTTGTAATAAGTGTAATTTTAGAATCAGCGCGCCAATCGAAGTGCCAGTAGTTAGTGTACTAGAAGATGACGAGTCTGACAATGAAGAACTCTTAGCTAAAAATAAAGCTGATTTTGAAAAGAAACTAGCAAGAGCGCAAAACCCTGAAGGTCAAAACGAAGAAGAGCAAGAAAAGCCAGTTAAACTTCCAAAACAAAAAACGGTTAGTAAGGTGGATGCAAAGGGTAAAAAAGGCAAGAAACGCTGATGAAACGGTTTAAAAGCGTTCAGTCCCTTTTATTAAATCATATAAGACTCTTTAATTTTTTTTATTTTTTTTAAACAATAGGTGAATACTTTCAAAAATGGTCAAATACGCAATTGCAAAACAACTAGCTGGTAAGAGAATTATCACAACTGATGGAGAAGAGCTCGGAAGAGTAGTAGATTTACTCGTAAACGAACTTAACGGTAAAATTGAAAGCGTAATTGTCGAACCAAACCCAGACAACCAAATGGCGTCAAAAGCAGCAGATGGAATCCTAACAATTCCCTACTCAGCAGTACTCGATGTCAAAGATGTCATGGTAGTAGACAGAAGAGGCTTAGCTGCCCAACTTTAAAAAAAGGAATAACTTTCTTTTTTCCTCTTCTTTTTTTAAAACTCGTTATTTAATTCTTTAAGTGTTTGACTTAAATCTTCATTTTCTATTACTACTAGTCTATAGTTTTCACTAATGCTTACTTCGAGTGTTTGTTTTGGCGCAGTGTTAATTAGGGTTACTAGTGGTTTTTTTTGGTATTTTTCTAGTGTTTGTAGTGATTTGGCGGTTTGTCTTGCTAGCCAGTCTGGTAAGTTTAGTGCGTTGTAGAAATAGAACTTGCCGTAGTCGCTTGTTATGCGTAGCGCGGTTTTGGCGCTTACTTTTTTTAAATTCAAGTAATTTTCAGTTGTTGTTTTAACTTGCTTGCTTATGTTGGAGTCGAGGGTTGCTTTTAGGTATTGTTCTTGTGTATCTAAGTAAGTGCAGGCTTGGGCGGTTGTTAATTCGTCTAATGAGTTAGACGTGGGTGTTTGGTACGTAGAGCCGGTTAGTTCTCTTGTTGCTTTTTGCGTGTTTTGATTTTCTATGCATTGGCGTATGATGGCGCCGTTTAGGGTCTTTTTTTCATCTATTGTTAATTCGGCGTATTTTTTGTTTTTTTCGTAGTTTATGTTATTTTCGTCAAGTAGGGTGGCTACGTTTTTTTCACTATTTAGTAGCGAGGGGATTAGTGGGTTTGTGTTTCTTGAAATTGCTTTTATTAGTGGAGTTTGGTTTAAGTAGGGTATTTTGAGTGTGGTTTGTTTAGTAAAGAGGTTGGAGTAGTTTTGTAGTATGTAATTGCTTAGTTCGTCTTGGGGTTGCTCTTCTATGTAGGCTAGTGCGTAGCGTATTGTTTTTTCGCTTGGCGCGCATAGAAATGCGCTTAGGGTTTTGCTTTGGCTGTTAATTGAGTATTCGGATGGCGCGATTAAGGGAGGTAGTGTTTTTTGGGGGGCTTGTAGGTGTGTGGTTAGGATCGCGGCTGCGAGTAGGTCATCTGTTGTTTTGATTGGGGTGGTGGCGTGTTTTTCTTTTTCTAGTAGGGCTTGCGCGTGTTGTTCGCATTTTTCTTTAAAGTAGGTTAAGCGAAGCGCGCTTTTTTCAAAAGTTTGTTGAAGTTGCATCTTTTTGTTTGAAGTGTGTTTTTGCTAGATTTTAATTGTTTCGCCGAGTTCTGGCGCGTGTATTTTTATTTTTTCTTTTTTGAATGCTTTTTGTAGGGTTTTTATGAACGCGTCTTGTTTTACTGGGTCGCCGTGTACTATGAATATTCTTTGTAGTCCTTTGATGCTTTTGGCGATTTGTACTAGTTCTCGGTTGTCGGAGTGTGCGGAGAATGGCGCTTGTTCTATTTGTAGGTTTATTTCTACTATTTGGCCGTCTAGTTTGAGTTCTTTTGCGCCTTCTAGTAGTTCTCTTCCGGGGGTTCCTTGTGCTTGGAATCCTACTAGTATCATTTTGTTGTGTTTGTTTTGGCCTAGGTGTTGTAGGTAGGTTACTACTGGGCCGCCGACTAGCATTCCGCTTGTTGTGACGATTATGCATTTTTCTGTGTCGAGTACGTCTTTTTTGGTTTTGCTTGTGGGTATGTGGTAGAATGGGCTTTTGAATGGGTCGTCGTCGCTTGTTAGTATTCTTTTTTTGATTTCATCTGATAGGTAGATTGCGTTGTGCCTGTAGATTCTAGTGGCGGTTTTTACCATTCCGTCTAGGTAGATGGGGCATTTAGGTAGTACGCCGCTTCGCATGTGGTTTTCTAGTATGTTTAGTATTTCTTGTCCTCTTCCGATTGCGAATGTTGGTATTATGACTTTGCCGCCGTTGTTTAGGGTTTTGCGGATGTGTTCTATGAATGTGGCTATTGTTGTTTTGCTTGCAGGGTGAATATCGTCGGGGCAGCCGTAAGTACTTTCAATTATCAAGGTGTCGCCTTCGAGGTTTGTCACGTCTGCTCCGTCTAGTAGTTTACTTGCTCTTAGGTTGATGTCTCCGGTGTAGATTATTTTATTATGCTCTAATTGTAGTGTGGTAATTGCACTGCCTAGTATGTGGCCTGCGTCTTGGAATTCTACTTTTTTGCTTTTGCTTTTAGATTTGTATTCGACGATTTCTGTGTTTTTCATCATTTCGTCTAAGTTCTTTTGATTGTACGGAGAGTACTCCTTTTGTATGTACAAAGCGTCTGAGAGTAGTAGTTGCATTAAATCTCTTGTGGGCTTTGTGCAAATGATTTTACCTTTGTAACCTTGCGCGTATAACGCAGGTGCATATCCTGAATGATCTAAGTGGGCGTGTGAAATTATAACTTCATCTAGTTCTTGAATCTGCTTCTTTTCTAATAGTGGCGCTGCTACTTTGCGATTTTCAAACTTTACGCCGCAATCAAGTAAGCATGAGTAGTCTTTACTCTTAACTAAAATACAACTTCTGCCAACTTCGCGCGCGGCGCCTAAAAAAGAAATTTCAATAGTCATCTTATTAGTATATTTAGGCTTTTCTAGGATTTAAACAGTTTAGGCTTTAGTTAAGGTGTCAATTACATCTCGAGGTAGTTTTGCCGGGTGTTCAAATAGTACTTGTTTGAGTGCAAGTTTTACTCTCTTTATATCTTCTTGGCTAGCTGGAAGTTCTCTTCCGCGTATGACGCGGGTGTATGATTTTATTTTTCCTGTTCCAGTTATATGGTCGCGTATTACTATCGTGGGCTTGTCTTTTTCGGTTACCCTTGCTTCTAGCCAAGGTAATCGCTTGGACGCGAGTCTAAAGTAAGCGGCGGGGTTTTTCATAAGTAACGCGGGTTTATAGTTTAATATCAGTTCATGTCCGCCCGTGAATATGGCTGCTTTGTGTTCAGTTGGTTTTTTATAATGCTGCCATTTATTTGGCGCGTGATGTTTTATTGCTTCTTGTATTACATGTATTAATTCAGGCGCGTGCACGTCTGGATTTTCATGACCATTTTCATCTAATAATCGCTTTATTTGATCGAAGTATGTGGTTTGTTCTTGTTCGTCTAGAAAATAACCATCGGGGTTTATTTTACTTGTAGCGCGAGTGTGTTCTACGTCGTAAGCATCTTTATTTGCGATTAGTTCCAAGTGTGTTTGTTTTTGTCTGTCACTAAGCGTTAATGTAATTGATGGAGATCGAGTAGGCGTTCCAGCAGTATGTTTTATTGTTAAAGTTGCGTCATCTGCTTTTAATTCGTGTATTCTTTTTCCGCGTGTTTTCGTAATTTCCCAAGTCATTTTGAAAATTAGTAGTGCGTATTAGTTAAAAAAAGGAAAAGAAATGGGGGGGGAGGAGAGTTATTCGTCTGCGTCGGCTATTCCGTTTTCAGTTACTGTGAATATACATTCGCCGTCGGGCATGTTTGGAGAGTCTACAAGTTTAGCGATTCTTCTAGTTTCTTTGCTTCTACGTAAGTAAATACGGTACGTGCTTTGATGTGCGATGACGTTTCCACCTACGGGTACGGTTGGGTCTCCAAATAGCATGTCTGGCTTATCCATAACTTGATTAGTAACATATACGGCAAGGTTGTGTACATCAGCTAGCTTCTGCAGGGCGTGCATGTGTTTGTTGATCTTTTGTTGTCTTTCTGCAAGTTTACCTCTGCCCATGTAGTCGCTTCTAAATTCACTCATTAGTGAATCGATTATTACTAGACGGATGTTTTTTTCTTTGATTAACTCCGCTGCTTTTTCAATTAAGAGAATTTGATGGTCACTGTTATGTGCTCTGGCTACGTGTATGTGTTTTAGAGCTTCTTGGGGTTCTAGTCCTTTGGCTTTTGCCATTTGGACTACTCTTTCTGGACGAAAAGTATTCTCTGTATCAATGACTAGTGCGTCTCCTGCTAAGCCGCCTTGTTCTACGGGTAATTGTACGTTTACGCATAGTTGAAATCCGATTTGTGATTTTCCTGAACCGAATTTTCCAAAGCATTCGGTTATAGCTTGTGTTTCAAGTCCGCCTCCAATTAAGTTGTCGAATTCTTTTGAGCCGCTTGTAATTCGATTGATTTGTCTTCTGCGTTCCATTATAGTTTCGGCAGTTTCGTATCCCATTTCTAGGGCGTCTCTTGCGGCGATTATTATTTTAGCGCAGGTACCTTCACCAATGCCAGTGATTTCGGCGAGTTCGCTTGCGAGTGAAACTGCTATTACTTCGAGTGAATCGTAGCCTGATGCTTTAAGTTTATCTGCGGTTGTGTCTCCTACTCCAGGTAAATCTTCTACGTTTTCGATTTTCTTCTTTTTGTCTTTTTTAGTTACTACCATTGCTGCGCCTTTTTGTTCTAGTTCGAAATTTTCTTCTTCACTCATGTTTTAGTGTTTCAACTCCTATTCGCCATAAGGTCTTATAGTAAAGTACCATTTTCGGCTCTTTGTAGGTTAAAGGATTATTTTTTGCTTTTTAAATCACAACGGGACACCTCGCTTCCGGTGAACGTTTTTGGATGTGTGGTTTTTAAGTTTTAATGCTGTAGTTCTCTTGATTAAATTACTTATGTCAGATCACTCTCACGATAATCACGGACATGCATCCGATGACGACCACGCAGCCGCAGAAGAACATGCAGAACATCACGACGAGGCGGAGCATGCTTCAGATGATCACTCGCACGGCGATGATCATGGCGCCCACGCGGATGATAGTAATGCACATACTGCGCCTCACGATTCGATCCAGGCAGCTAATTCAAGGCCGTATCCTACTAAGTCTGTTGATGATTGGACTAAACGATTAAAGCGTCATTTTCCAGTTAAACGCGAAGCGCTCACGCCGCCAGTTCGTAAGTTAGTAGAAGAACTTAACAGTGGATCAGCTTGGAGTATGTTAAAGCGAAGCAAAGAACTTGCAAGTGCAATTAGTAAAAATCATTTAGTTACGCCAGGATCTGCAGTTGCAAGTGAAGTCCCGCATTCATGGAGTGAATTGAATGCTATTCGCACTACGCATAAGTTTGTAAAAATACGTAATAATGGAGATTTAATTTTCAAAAAAGACACTTTTTGGACGCGAATGGAACATAGAGCAAGACATGTCGTAGCTGCTTTTGGATTTCTAGGCCTTAGGCCATTAATGAGATTATAAAAAAAAGAGAGAAGGAAAGGGAAGAGAAATTTTTACTCGTTTGCTATTGCAACTGAGTAAATTTGGTTACTTTCTAAGTAATAGATCGTAGTACCTTCTAGTTTTACTTTTGTTTGATCTTTACTATTCCATGTAACCCATTTAGCGGTTCTAGTAGCTAAGTTGTATAGTTTGATGTGCCATTTTCCATCTTCACTCTTTTCACTCCAAACTGCGTAGTTTCCATTAGTTTGAGGTATACTTCTTTCTACTACTTTACTTCCGTCGTCGATTATTGAAACGTCTGGGCCTTCTAGGTTAAAGAAGCGAATTGATGTTCCGCCTTTGCTGTTTAAGGTGATGTAACTTATCACGTTATTGTTTGCAAAGTATGGATAATCTAAAGCGCTTATCTTCATGTAAGTTGGCTTTTTAATTTCAATAATTTTTACAGGGTTAAAGTCTCCATATTGGTTAGTCTTGTAAATTGGAATAGTTTTAACTGCGTCGTAATCGCATTTTTGTACTGTGCTTAGGTCTGCGTAGTATATGAAGTTTTCATTCCAGTATAGTGCGAATTGATTGTGATCTTCTAAGCTTAGTACTTTAGGTACGCTTTGGTAAAGATCAGTTAGTTCAATTTGAGAGTCCGTTAAGCATTTTCTGTCATTGTTTTTACTTGTAATTACTGCAACTTGTCCTTTTGCCATTGTTGGTGCGTAGTTTCCTGCACTTTTGTTTGCAAGGGTTATGACGTCCTTTTGGTATAAGTGATATGCTTGGACTTTAGTGGTTGCTTTGGTAGTGTTTTCGAATAATAGGTACACGTCACTTATAGTTGGGTTAGTGTATGTTGATGTAGTGTCGTTAAATTCGATTTCTTTTCCTGAGTCGTTATCTCTTAATGCAATTACAGTGTGGCCGTTTTTGTCGTAACTCCAGGCAGTCCATTTTCCGTTCGTGTCTAAGTCTGCGTTGAGTCCTTTGCTTGAGTATCTTCGGCCTGCAGTGTAGCTAGTGTATGCATTTAGTGTTAGTATTGGACTTTTGTTATATCTGTCGCTGTATGCAATTATAGTTAAGTTTCCTGATGTGGTTATGTTAAGCGTTGCAAGTCCATATTTGTCTGTTTTTTGCATTGTACTTGCGTCATTGTTTATGAAAACTTGAGCTAGTGCTACTGGTGTTTCGTATCTAGGGTCAATTACTTTAACTTGTATTGAATCGCCTACTTGAATTATTTGGTTTAATTCACTAGTTGCACTTTGCGCGTTTGATTTTCCAGCGTATTCTAGTTTCAATGCGGTTTGACCAACTTTATCTGCAGGTAAACTACTTTGATTTACTATTACAAGAGGTGTTTTTGGTTTGTCTTCTGCTTGTGCTACTGCTTTTGCGACGGGAATTTGAGCATCTTCATCTCTGTCACAAATCGCGTTATCGTTAACGTCAAGACAGCAACTTGTACCAACTAAAATGTACGGCTTATTGCACGTCACAATAGTATTTGGTGTTTCTACGCCAGTGGCGGGTTTAGGTTGCATTAACACATATGCGCCTAGCGCTATTACGGCTAGGAGTATTAGTGCGGTTATTATTTTTGCAGTAGCACTTTGTAATTTCATAATTTTTTCTTTACATCTCTTGGGTTTGTTTTATTTTTTCAAGTTCTTTACAGGTTAGCGTGACTTTTCCTAAGAACTCGTTAGTTTTAGCGTTTACTTTTAAGTAAATTTTTTTGTTTTTAACTTCTTGCTTTTTGAATTCAAATACAGCGTCTATTGCTTCAGGTAAATAATCGTTTATGTTTAGTAATTGCATTGCCGTTTTTTCAAAAAACGCGCACTCCATTTGACCCGTCTCGTCTTTTAGCATTGCAGTTGCGATTAGCACTTGTTTAGCTTCCGCGCCGCATTGGCATTGTGTTTTTACTGCCTTTTTGCACTTACTGCACAGTTTGGCTGTTTTTAGTTCTAATAATTTTTCAACTATACATTCTAAGTTACAAGCAGTGTTTTGC
>CAZERP010000004.1:0-39855 GCA_964514805.1 Microcaldota archaeon | reverse complement strand
GCAAACAATGGACAAATAATAACACGATTAGTAAACTAAAAACAAAATCGTTCCAAAAACAAAGCAAAATGTTCAATTTCAGTACAAAATGAATTACCACGCCCCAATAGTAACGCTTATATACGAACCTCAATACATATACTACTATGAACCCAAGGGCAATAATGGCAATTATAGCAATAATTATACTTGCAACAACTACTGTAAACGCAGTTCACTTCGACTTAACTAAACTAGTCCAAAAACAACCATCATACCAACTCAAATACAAACTAGTACCAATAGGACAAACAATCGACCTAACATACCTACACCTACCCTACGTAGGAGTACAACTAAACCAAAACGAACTCGCCTCACACTGCCAAACAAGAAGACCAGCAAACGACGTATTCATAATCAACTGCCAAGGACAAGCAGCATTTAACGTAAACCTACAAAACATAAACCCAATAAACCAACAAAGCGTAATGGCAACACTAGTACTAACAAACACCCAAACCGGAAACACACTTAGAGTACCACTCGGATTCGTAAGAAGTGGAGATAACCAAAAACAATTCAGCGCAGGCGACCTAACGAACTTCGACCAATGGAATGTACGAGTATGCGTAGGACAACTATGCTCAATCGCAAGACAACCCGGAACCATGGTATGTAACGAAGCAGCCCAAAGCGCATAAAGATCCACTAATGGGTTTTTAAATTTTAATCTACTATTTAATTATAAAACAACAAAAAACAACGCCAGGCTCATTCTTTAAAAAAAACTCTTAAAAAACCGAGTTTTTTTCAAAATTGACTTTAGAAGGGGCCGCGACTCCGGACACAACCAAAAAACGTGTTTGCGTTTCGTGCTAATTATAAAAAAACACACATAAAGTCAAAAAATCTTTGAAAAAAACAACAAAAAATTTAAGAGGTAGTAAAAAATTCAACATATGCGTTATTTTATACGCTATTTAAACGAGGTTACAATTTTCTATGCATAGCGCAGCCCACACAAACACCGAACTAATGACAACAAACGTCAAAAAAGTACACGAAGCAGAAGAACACGTCGAAAAAAGAATAAACGCCACAAAAACCAAAGCAGAAACAATCATACTAAACGCCAAAGCAAACGCAGAAGAAGACCTAAACACAGCCAAAACCAAAGCAGCAAAAACAAGAGACGCAGAAATCGAAAAAGCACACAAAGAAATCCAAAAAGAATGCCAAGACATCCTAAAAGAAGCAAAAACAGAAAGCCAAAAAAGCGCAACAACCAACACAACCAAAGTCTCAAAAATACTATTCGAACAATTCATTGAAACAATCTCAAAATAAAAAAAACAAACACAAAAAGGGAACTGAAAAATTCATGTCTTTCAAATCAACTTCAATGCAAAGAATCCGCGTCTTCGCACCCGCCAACGCAAGCGCAGCACTAGTCGACGCGCTATACTCATTCGGAGCAATACACATAACCCAAGCAAAAAGCGCAGTATCCAAAGAAAAATCAATCGCGCTACCCTCATTTGCCCAAGTATCGAACGCACTAGTAACACTAAGAGCAACCGAAAAAATCCTACAACTAAACTCCGCATCAACCCCAAGTCAACACTACTCACTAAACGAACTACTAAACAAATTCAACTCACTAAACTGCGAAAAAATAATCAACCTAAACAAAGAACAAACAGCACTCAAAACCAAAGCAAACGAAATACAAAACAAAATCACACTACTAACACCATTCAAATCACTCAAAATCAACCCATACTCAATAAACCCAAGCAAACTAATTGAATTCACATACATCGAACTAAACACAACCGCCCAAACACTAGAAAATGACCTCAAAAAAGCAAACATCTCAAACGAAATATATACAGTAAAAAACAACAAAACCGAATTCGCACTAATAGCATTCGACAAACGACACGAACAAAACGCCAAACTAATCGCACAAAAACACGCCAAAAAAACAATCAACATCCCAACAATCGAATCAAGCACATTCTCAAGCGAAATACACAAACTAGAAAACGAACTACACGAAATAAACTACAAAATCGAAGAAATCCAAAACCAACTCACAAACTTCAAAGAACACCACGCAAAAACAATCTACGAAACAAGAAACGGACTAGAATTCGAAAGCAAAAAAGCACAACTACCATTCAACTTCGCAGCATCCAAATCAGTAATCGCAGTAGAAGGATGGATACCCACAAAAATCGCAAACGAACTAGAAACAAACCTAAACCAAAAACTATCAACATCAGTATACGTAGAACTAATACACACAAACGAACTAGCACCAACCCTACTATCAAACAAACCACCAGCAAGCTCATTTGAAGAACTCGTAAAATTCTTCTCACTACCAAAAAGCACAGAACTAGACCCCTCCGCACTAGTCGCCATATCATTCCCACTATTCTTCGGAATGATCGTAGGAGACATCGGATACGGAATAGTATCACTACTACTCGCATACTACATATACCTCAAAATGGGCAAAACAAACCAATTCATGAAAGCCCTAGCAACAATGCTAGCCATGTCATCAATAGCATCAATAATCTTCGGAATAGTATTCGCAGAATTCTTCGGATTCGAACACATATTCGGCTACGCACTACACCCACTCATACACAGACTAGACCCCCACGGACTAGACATACTAATGTCACTATCCATACTCTTCGGAATGCTACACCTATCACTAGGCTTTATCCTCGGAGTAAAAGCAGCAATAGAACACGCACACTATAAACACGCAATCGGAAAACTAGCATGGTTCACACTAATGTGGAGCTTAGTACTAACAATCACTGCAAACATGAGCATATCATTCTTCCAACTACTCACACCAGCAGCACACGCAATCCCAGCAATAGCATGGACAATCTTACTACTAATATCAATCATCGCAATCGCAATAACCGAAGGAGTAACCAACCTCTTCGAAATACCAGGAATCCTCTCAAACATATTCTCATACCTACGTATCATGGCACTAGGAGTATCAGGAGTCATCATAGCATACATCCTAAACCTAGTCCCAGCAGCACTCAACTTCTCAAACCCAGTCTCAATCGCAATATCAATTTTACTCATGATAGTATACGTACTAGGCCAAATCGGCGGAATCGTACTCGCACTTTTTGAATCAATGGTTCAATCAATGCGTCTACAATACGTTGAATTCTTCTCCAAATTCTTCGAAGGCGGAGGCTTTGAATTCAAACCCCTCGATGACCAAAAAGTACACGTGAGAAAATACAAATAATCAATAAATAAGGTGTAAAATAAACAAATGGTAGCAGAAATCGGAAGCGGTCTTGTCGCAATCGGCGCAGGAATTGCAATCCTCGGCGGAGCAATGGCCACAGCATGGGCACAAGCTTCAATAGGATCAGCATTAATGGGACTCCTTGCTGAAAAAGACGATTCAAGAGCATTACTCTTCCTCGCATTACCAGAAACCATGGTAATCTTAGGATTCGTAGTAGCATTCTTAATTACACAAATCAAGTAAAAAAGTAAAAAAAAAGAGGAGCAACAAACATTCCTCTATTTTCTTTTTTTACCTTTGTGTAAAAATCCCCGAATCGAAACAAGAACACAAGCGACACGCAAAAACCTACTTGTAGTCGTAAAAAAATTACGAGTAGTGCAAACAAAAAAAACTTTCAAAAAAAACTTTAAAACAGGTAGTGTGAATTAGTAAACCATGTCATTCGAAAATCTTGTCGCAGATCTTGAAAAAGACGCGAAAACACAAGAAGATAAAATAATAAAAGACGCTGCAAACCAAGCGGATGCAATACGCGCACAAACCAAAGAACAAATAGCGCAACTAATGCAAAACGCCAAACGCGAAGCAGCTCAAACAATAGAAGAAAAGAAATCAGAAATTTCAACTGCAAACATAAGTGCGCGAAAAATAATCGCAGACGGTAGAAACCAAGCAGTTGAAAAAGCACTAACTGAAGTAAAAGAACACTTACAAGAATACACAAACTCCAAACAATACACTGCGCTTCTAACTAAACTAACACAAGAAGCAGTAGACGCGCTTGGAACCAAACAAAACACAGTAGTAATCTGCAGAAAAGAAGATGCAGCTACGCTAAAGAAAAGCGGTTTCAACGTACAAGCTTCACTTGAAGCAATTGGTGGAGTAATAGTTCAAAGCAAAGACGGTAAAATAAAAATCAACTCAACATTCGAAAACCTACTTTCAGAACACTCAGACGAATTACGCCAAACAATGTTCTTTGAATTATTCGGCAAATCAGAAAACCGCACTTCTAAAAAAAGCGCGAAAAGTAAACGAGGCGACTAAAAACGTTGAACTTAATTCCAGTTTACGGCTATGCTAATGCAAGAGTAAAAGCAAGAAAATCAAAACTACTCTCAAAAGACAAAGTAAAGCAAATATCATCACTAAACAACTTAACTGAAATAATTGCAATACTAGAAGAAACTGCCTACAAGCCATTCTTTGTCGAAGCATCTACAAAATACTCTGGAATTGAACTAGTCAATAAAGCCCTAACTGCAAGTCTTGTTGAAGACCTAAGAAAGGTCTTCCAAATTTGGCCAACCGACAAAACATCACTAGAACTAAGAAAACTACTACTCGAAGAGTGGACTATACAAAACGCAAAAATAGCAATTGCAAGTATGACCACTCAAATTAAACTAGAACAAACTGACTTAATCGCAATAAGCGATCACCAAAAAGACTTAGTAGAAAAACTACTAGCCGCTGATTCAATGGATAAAACACTAACTGCTTTATCCGACAGCCGCTTTGGAATCTCAGTTTTAATCCACGAACTCAAAAAGAAAAATACTGAAGACTTTAGAACTTACTTCAAAGCATTCGACGATTACTACTTAAACCGTTTATTCGAAACCGCTTCAAGCGAACCAGACGGCTACGCAGCGTCAATACTATGGAGTAAAGCCAAATCACACCTTGCAATAACTGTACTAAGACTAAAAGCAATGGGCTTTAAACCAAACGAAATAGAAAAAACAATCACATTACCACAAGGACACTTAAAAGCAATCAAAACAATCATCGACGAAGAAAACTTCGAAAAATGCGTAGAAAAAACATTCAAAATGTTCAAAGTCAAAAAAGAAACAATAGACGAATACGACAAAACCAAATCACTCGCATACCTCGAAGCGGCAATTGAAAAAACATCAATCGAACGCACTCTAAAAACAGCCAAAGTAGCAGTATTCTCACCAGCAGTAATAATGGGCTACATCTACGCAAAACAAGCAGAAATCGCAACCGTAAAAGCAATCTGCTACTCAACACAAGCAGGAATAACAAACGAAGTTAGAAAATTCGTAAACATATAAAGTTGATTATTAATGACAAACGACGCAAAACACACTGAAAAAATCACAATCCTAGGCGATGAAGATACAGTCATCGGCTTTAAAATGGCAGGAGTAACAAACGCAATCACAACCACAGTAGACAAATGCGAAACAGACTTCCTCCAATTAATCACACAACACAACGTTGGAATAGTAGTAATACAAGAAGACTTCGAACAAAACTTTTCAAGAAAAACAAAGAAAATGATCGAAACACTATCCAAACCAGTAATCGTAACCGTACCCTCAAAAACAAGCGCACTAGGTGGAAAGAAAAGCGGTTCAATCGCAGAACTTGTAAAAAGAGCAATCGGAATCGAACTCAAAAACTAAATATTTATAAAAAAAAATTTTTAATGGTGAAACTTTATGGGAGAACTTAAAAAAATATCCGGACCAGTCGTCGCGGCTAAAGACATGCAAGGCGCTCAAATTAACGAAGTAGTAAACGTAGGCAACGCAGGCCTTATGGGAGAAGTAATTTCATTAAAATACGACGTAGCTTCAATTCAAGTCTACGAAGACACAAGCGGACTTAAACCAGGAGAAAAAGTATCCGGAACAGGACTTTCACTTGCAGTAGAACTAGGACCCGGCTTACTATCATCAACATTCGACGGAATCCAAAGACCACTCGACACTCTCTCAAAAGGAGGATCACCATACATCGCAAGAGGAGTAAGAGCAAACTCACTTGACCGCACAAAGAAATGGGACTTCAAACCATCAGTAAAGAAAGGAGATGAAGTACACGGCGGACAAGTAATCGGATCAGTCAAAGAATTCGACTTCGAACACAAAATCATGCTCCCACCATCAATCTCAGGAGAAATACTTTCAATCGAAAAAGGAAACCACACTGTAGACGAAACAGTCGCAACAATCAAAACAGCCGACGGAAAGAAAGTAGACGTTACAATGATGCAAAAATGGCCAGTAAGAGTACCAAGGCCAATGCAAGAAAAACTCAGAATCGAACCACCCCTACTCACAGGAATGAGAATATTCGACACATTCTACCCAATGGCAAAAGGAGGAGCAGGAGCAATCCCAGGTCCATTTGGAAGTGGAAAAACAGTCACCCAAACTTCACTAGCCAAATACTGTGACGCAGAAGTTATCATCTACATCGGATGCGGTGAACGTGGAAACGAAATGACTGAAGTACTAGTCGAGTTTCCAAAACTAATCGACCCTAACACTAAAAAACCACTCATGAACAGAACAGTGCTCATCGCAAACACTTCAAACATGCCAGTAGCAGCACGTGAAGCTAGCATCTACACTGGAATTACAATCGCAGAATACTACCGAGACATGGGATACGACGTCGCGCTCATGGCAGACTCAACCTCAAGATGGGCAGAAGCCATGAGAGAAATCTCAGGAAGAATGGAAGAAATGCCAGGAGAAGAAGGATACCCCGCATACCTCGGAAAGAAACTAGCCGAATTCTACGAAAGAGCAGGACGAGTTAAAACACTCAACGGCGAACAAGGATCAATCACAGTAGTAGGAGCAGTTTCACCAGCAGGAGGAGACATTTCAGAACCAGTCTCACAATCAACACTACGTGTAACTAAAGTATTCTGGGCACTCGACTCATCACTATCAAGAAGAAGACACTTCCCAGCAATCAACTGGCTCAAATCATACACACTATACTTAGACGATTTAACTGCCTGGTATTCAAGCAACATCTCAGCAGAATTCATGGAAAACAGAAACACCGCCATGAACCTCTTGCAAAAAGAAGCCGAACTTCAAAACATCGTACAACTAATCGGACCAGATGCATTACCAGACAAAGAACGTCTAGTATTAGAATCAACCAAAATGATTCGCGAAGATTTTCTACAACAGAATGCTTATGATGAAGTTGACGCATACTCATCACTCAAAAAACAATACTGGATGCTAAAAACCATCTTACATTTTTACAGTAAAGCATCAGTTGCACTAGCAGCTGACACGCCATTTGAAAAAATAGTAAAAGCACCAGAAAAAACACGCATTTCAAGACTCAAAACAGTCGTAGACAAAGACATCGAAAAAGAATGCCAAGACGTCATCAAACAAATCGACGCGACATTCAAAGCATAAGGTGAATTAAGATTAATATGTTAAAGGAATTCCAATCAGTAAAAGAAATCTTCGGACCAATCGTATACGTCGAAGGAGTCCAAGACGCGGCATACAAAGAAACAGTAGAAGTAACAATGCCAAACGGCGAAAAGAAAAAAGGACAAGTACTCGAAACCACAAAAGGAATCGCAGCAGTCCAAATCTTCGGAAACACCCAAGGACTAGACACTAAACAAACAAGCGTCAAATTCACAGGAACAACACTTCGTTTACCCGTAAGTGAAGAAATGCTTGGACGTGTTTTCAACGGCCTTGGAGAACCAATCGACAAAGGAGCGCCAATCCTATCAAAAGAAAAACTCGACATCGAAGGAGCGCCAATCAACCCATACATGAGAAAAGAACTCCACGACTTCATCCAAACCGGAGTATCAACAATCGACGTCACAAACACTCTAGTACGAGGACAAAAACTACCAATCTTCTCAGAAGCAGGTCTTCCTCACAATGATCTTGCCGCACAAATCGCAAGACAAGCAACCGTAGCATCAAAACACGGAGAAAAATCAGATGACTTCGTCGTAGTATTTGCAGCAATGGGAATCACACACTCAGAAGCATCTTTCTTCATGCGTGACTTCGAAAAAACGGGAGCACTCGAAAGATCAGTACTCTTCCTAAACCTTGCAAACGACCCCTCAATCGAACGTCTAATCACACCACGTATGGCGCTAACAACTGCCGAATACCTAGCATTCGAAAAAGACATGCAAGTACTAGTCATCCTAACCGACATGACAAACTACTGTGACTCACTACGTGAAATCGCAGCTGCAAGACAAGAAGTACCAGGAAGACGTGGATACCCAGGATACATGTACACTGACTTGTCAACAATCTACGAAAGAGCAGGAGCAGTAAAAGGCAAAAAAGGAACCGTAACACAAATTCCAATCCTATCAATGCCTGAAGGAGACATCACCCACCCAATCCCAGACTTAACTGGATACATCACAGAAGGACAAATCACAATGTCTCGTGAATTATATCGCAAGAACATTTACCCCTGTGTCGACATCCTACCCTCACTATCACGTTTAATGTCACTTGGAATCGGAGACGGAAAAACAAGAGACGACCACTCAGGAGTAGCCTCACAACTCTACGCGTCATACGCAGAAGGACGAGACCTAAGAAACCTAGTAGCAGTCGTAGGAGAAGAAGCACTCACAGAAAGAGACAAGAAATTCTTACGCTTCGCAGACGCATTCGAAAAGAAATTCGTAACACAAGCCAAATACGAAAATCGTACAATCGAACAATCACTAGACCTCGGCTGGGAACTCCTCGCAGGAATACCAGAATCAGAACTCAAGAGAGTCAAAGCAGCGCACATTGAAAAATTCGGAAAGAAATTCCGCAAACACGAAGAACAATAATTCGACCTTTTTTCTTTACTTTTCTTCACTAACGCTTGAAAAGAAAGAAAAAACCTCGATGAAAAAAGAAATAAAAGATATGAACAAATACCAAGGACAAGTAGAAGTAGCAACCGGCGCCTTCATCATAAAAGACAACAAGGTGCTACTTTGCACAGGTCCAAAATTTCACGGTGAATTCGTACCACCCGGCGGCCACGTAGAATTCGGAGAAACAATACAACAATGTATTGAACGAGAAGCACTCGAAGAAACTGGCCTAACCGTAAAAACTCGCGGATCGCCATTCATAATAGAAAACACCAAACGCAAAATAGCCGGATATGAAAGACACTTCATATTCATAAACTACGAATGCGAAATAATCAAAGGCGAAATTAAACTCCAAGAAAAAGAATTCACACAATACGAATGGTTCGACTTACAAAAAGCAACCGCCGACCCACGAGTAACACAAAGCGCAAGAGATTCAATAAAAGTAATCCTTTCAAGAAAGTGAACATTTATGTCAGATAACGTTAAACCAACTCGCATGGAACTACTCAACACTAAGCAACGAGTAATCCTAGCAGAAAAAGGACACAAAATCCTAAAACAAAAACGAGACGCACTCGTAATGGAATTCTTTTCAATAGTCAAAAAAGCATCCAATCTAAGGTCACAACTCGATGCAGAAATGATGGCAGCGTACAAATCACTCGCAGTCGCCAGAGCATTTCACACTGATCTTTACATAAAATCAAACGCATTCGCAGCGCAAGAAGCGCCCCACGTAGCGCTTACAGCTAAAAACATCATGGGAGTTAGAATCACTGCAATTTCTACTCCACATTTTGCAAAACAAAGCGCAAGTAGCGTAAGTGGTACTAGCGCCAAGTATGATGAAGCGCAAATGCACTTTAGAAAAGCGCTAGAACTTGTCCTTGCAGTAGCTGAAACAGAAACTGCAATCAAACGCTTATTACAAGAGATTGAAAAAACCAACCGAAGAGTAAACGCGCTTGAATACAACGTCACACCCAAACTCAAAGCCACGATCAAAATGATCGCAGGACACCTAAACAGACTAGAAGCAGAACAATTCTTCGCACTCAAAGTCACAAAACGAAGACTAAACAAAGCAGCAGAACAAAACGAAAACTAAACGTTCTACTCTTTCTCTTTTTTTTATTTTCTTATTTTAAATAATTTCAAAATAGCGTCATGCTTAGCACTTCGCAACACGGTAAGATTTGTAGTAGTATTATTAGAATTGACGTGATTAACCTCTAAGCCGTGTTTTTCTAATGTTTGAACTAAACGCGCAGCACCCGCGTCAAATTTTTCCTGCGCATCATTTGCGCTAATCTCGTCTACTTTTTGAATAGTAAGTACGCCATTATTGTACGCGCCATTTAACAAAGCGCCAAACCCAAACTGATGCGCCACAAGCGCAGGCAATTCATTACGCGCAATTGCTCTTTCAGGGTGACTCCTAAAATCAGCTTCACGAGTAGCTTCATTTACCATATCAAGGTGATTACCATGCCCTATTGCCACAACTGCCTTTTTTGAATGAGGATTAAACACCATACTTAAAACTAAACCTTCCATTCGGCTATCTTTGTATTTTAATGTGGCGTCCTTTTTTACAAGTTCAATTTCGCTCATATACTTACTATGAAATTAATATAGTTTAGTCATTTAAAAAGAGATTAATTGTTTTCATTTAATTTTATCTATTGATAGTCCTGTTTTGCTAAGCGCGCTTCTTACTATATCTCGACATTTTTCTCTACTTAATTTAGTTGCTTTAGCTTGACGTTCATTTAAGGGATCAAGAGTAACTGTTTTACTTTTTGGATTATATTCTCCTTTTAAAACCACTAACTTTGCATCTACGCCAATATCGTCAAAATTTCTACCAATCACATCTAGCGCGCGCATATAATGATCTGCATGAAAACCATCGCCTAACGACACATGCCCTTTTTTAGTGTTCAAATCCAATGCTAAGCCAAAAACTCGTCCACCACTAATTCTAGGGTTAAATTCTATATTGTGCGTAAATGTAATATCCATTTTAAACTATCAATTCCTTTAAAATTATTAAAAGAATTAAACCCTTTTTAACAATTTGGTGAAAATGTTATGAATTTAGAGTTTGACATTCCATGTGGAAATGAAAATGATTTGAACGTTGTGATTGAAATCCAACGCGGTTCAAGAAACAAATACGAATACGACAAAAAAGGATACTTCAAACTAGATCGGGTAGTTCCAGAACCACTAGTCTACCCATGCGACTACGGCTTTGTACCATCAACACTATGCGAAGACGGCGACTCACTTGACGTGTGCTTAATTAACCGAGACTCAATTCCCCAAGGGTGCATCGTCGCATGCAGAATCGTTGGCATGTTTAACATGAACGACTCAGGCGAAACAGACAACAAACTAATCTGCGTACCAAAAGACGACCCATACTTCGATGAAATAAAAGACATCAAAGACGTACCAAAACAATTCTGCGTAGAAGTCAAATACTTCATGGAACACTACAAAGACCTCAAAAATAAAAAAGTCACAGTAGGAGACTTCCTCTCAGCCAAAGAAGCCAAAAAAGAGTTGGAAAAATCAATCAAAATGTTCAACGAAAAACACAAACACTAATGACCTTCTTTTCTTCTCTTTTTTTCTAAACCGCTTTGTATATATACTGCTCTTGTTCTTACTATTATTAGAATAAAGACGGCGAGTTTTACACGTAAACGTGTTAATTTGCAATTTGTCGGGAATATAGCCCCGTTTAAAAATAACAGAAATTTAACTAAAACAGAAACGATTCTAGTTTTTCTCTCTATATAATATATAAATAATTTAACGAGAACTTTAAAAGCCTCGAGAGCAAAGACTAAACAAAGTAATTTTAGGTCTTAAATTTAAACTACAATTAAATAAAAGGGCTACATAATCAATCGAGCCGGCAGCACTCGCTAATCTTTTTTTCGTATAAAGAGGTAAACCAAAATACAATGAATAAACAACACAGCCACGACTCTAATGCAGAGTCTCCAAAAGAAGTAATGCCAAACGCGACATTCAAAGACTTAAACCTAAACGAAAACGTCATGAAATCACTAGACGAAATGGGATTCACCCATCCAACACCAATCCAACTCGAAGCAATTCCACTACTACTACAAGGCGTAGACTTAGTAGGACAAGCCAAAACCGGAACCGGAAAAACCGCGGCATTCGGAATACCAATCCTAGAATCAATAAACTTAGAAGAAAAAGCACCACAAGCACTCATATTAGTACCAACTCGTGAACTTGCAATCCAAGTAAGCGAAGAACTTAGCAAACTCGGCAAATACATCGGAGCAAACATAGTACCAGTATACGGGGGTCAAGATATCGAAAGACAATTCGGACCACTAAAACACGGCGCCCACATTGTAGTCGGAACACCAGGAAGAGTAATGGACCACTTAAACCGTAAATCACTTGACCTTCACAAAGTAAAAACCGTAGTACTAGACGAAGCCGACAGAATGCTAGATATGGGATTCATCGACGACGTAGGAGTAATCCTCGGATACTGCCCAGTCAAAAGACAAACACTCCTCTTCTCAGCAACCATGCCCAAACCAATCATGGAACTATCAAGAAACTACATGATCAACCCAGAATACGTAAAAGTATCAGAAGACAAGCTAACAGTAGATAAAATAGAACAATTCTACTACGTACTAGACTTAAAACAAAAAATCGACGGGCTATGCACATACTTCAAACACAGAGGACCAACCCTTTCAATCATATTTACACGCACTAAGAAAGGCGCAGACAAACTAGGCTACATACTAAAAGACAGAGGCTTTAAAGCACTCGCACTACACGGAGACCTCTCACAAAACAGAAGAGACCGAGTAATGGACGCTTTCCGCAACGGCCAAATCGACATCCTAGTAGCAACCGACCTCGCCGCAAGAGGACTCGACGTCGACGACGTATCACACGTAGTAAACTTCAACCTACCCGGAGATGCCGCAACATATGTACACCGCATCGGTCGTACTGGACGTGCAGGTAAATCAGGAGAAGCAGTAACATTCGTAACAAACCTCGAAGAAACACGAGAAATCCAAAGAATCGGACAAGTAACAAACACCGAAATCAAACAACTCGAACTACCAGTAGAACAATTCCCAAGAACCGAAAGAGCACAAATCGAAGGATTCGACGACTCAGACTCAGGCCAAAGAAGAGGTGGATTCGGAGGCGGAAGAAGATTCGGAGGAAACCGCGGCTTTAGAGGCGGCGGAAGATCAGGTGGCTTTAGAGGCGGTGGAAACCGTGGCTCAGGTGGCTACAGAGGAAACCGCGAAGGCGGCTCAAACTCAGGATATCGTGGCGGAGGACAACGCTCTGGCGGATATCGCGGCGGTGGAAACCGAGGCTCAGGTGGCTACGGCGGAAACAGACCATCAAGAAGATTCTAAAACAAAAACCTTTTTTCTTCCTCTTTTTCACTTTTTATTTAAAAACTAAATTACGTTTAACTACTAACCGCACTAATTTATATACGAAAAACGTAATAAAACACATGAAAAAACTTATATTGTATGCCCTAACTCTAGTACTATTTTTACCTGCACTTGCTAGTGCGATACCGCCTGCATCTATATCAAGCTGCGGAACAGACATAAACAACGCTACATCATTAAACTGGCAACTCACTTCAAACATTACAGTAACTACAAACTCAAGTTGTCTTGATGTTAACACTTCGAACGTAAACATCGATTGTAATGGCTTTACAATACTGGCTGATGATGCAACAGCAAATCGCGGCCCGGCAATAAACATAACTGCGCCATACGTAACCCTACATGGCTGCATAATTCAAGGATTCAACTACTTCGACACTGACTTCTTTAGCTATCATGGAAAAGCAATTATGGTAAATGCTTCAAACTTTACCCTTTACAATACGTCAATATACAACTCATACTACCCCGTATACTTTGGATTCGCATCAGGCGCAACAGTAAATCACACAGTCTTCAATGTAAATATTACAAATCAATCCGATAATGCCGGTGCTGCGTTCAAAAGCGAATTTGGATCAGATTCAGTTGCAAATACGACTTTTTACAATATATTCATATCAAACTTTAGGTCGTATGGATTCTTCTTCCAAAACATTGGAAGTGGAGTAAAAGTATTCAACAGCACCTTTAACGCAATACCTAGTGATATAGTAAGTCTTGGATCAGGATCCAGCATAGAAGTATATAATAACAATTTCACTTCAATTGGCGGTGCAGCAATTACCTCATCCGGAACTAACGCGCTTATCTACAGTAATTTTATCTATAATTACTCTGCATCTGCTATGGCCATCTCAGGTGCTAATGCAATTATCTATAATAACACGTTTAGAAACAATACGGGTACTGCGGTTGCGGCAATTCAATTATCTTCCGGCGGATCAGGAGCTCAAATTTACAATAATACATTTGAAAATTATCAAACTGATCCAAATGCAAACAACCCATTTACTATTAAAGCAGCTATAACTGCATCTGGAGTTATGAACGTTTCAATTAGCGATAACACGTTCCGCAATGCTACGCGTGGAATTGTCGCAGTGTCAAATGCAAACATAACTAGCTTTAGAGACACGCACATTAGTCCAGTGAGCTATGAGTATACGTCATTTAGTGGAACTGGATTTTTCACTGCCTGGTCAACAATAAACGTAATTAACAGCACGTACCGAGTTAATTCAAGTGGAATAAATGTTACAAACAACGGTACAATCAACGTACAACAACCCGTAAACGTTAGTATATACAACAACGGCGCACTCGCGGCTAATGCAAACATATCTATTCTAAACACAAACCAAGTCGAAGTAATCAACGTAACTGCAAACTCAAACGGATATGCTTTAGTAAACTTAACTTACTTAAAATTCAACGAAACAGGCTCAGTAAACTACACGCCACACAACTTCACATACGACAACGGAACACTAATACTATACAATTCAACTGAAGTAACCCTACAAAGCGCGCCACTACAAATAGAAATAAACAATGGACCAGTAGTAGATGTAAGTGGCCCAACGTTTACCGTAAACTCACCAACAAACAACACCAACCAATCATCAACTACACTAACAATAAACTTCTCCGCAACCGATGCTTCAAACGTTAGCGCATGCTGGTACTCAATCAACGGAACTGCAAACGTTACAGTAGCAGGTTGTACAAGTGGTTTAACCAATCAAACTACTGCAACGGTTTCAGTAAGTGCTAATCAAAACATTACAATCTATGCCAATGACTCATTAGGTAATCTAGCCAGTGTAACTAAAACATTCAATATAGATACAACTGCGCCAACACTAACTGTAAACAACCCAACAAACAACACAAATCAAACTAGCACTATACTTACAATAAACTTCTCCGCAACAGATATACGGGGAATAAGTGCATGCTGGTATTCAATCAACGGAACTGCAAACGTTTCAGTAGCAGGCTGTGAAAGCGGAACAACAAACCAAACAACTGCCACAGTCACTGATGGTTTAATCCAAAACATTACAATTTACGCAAACGATACAGCAGGAAACATAGTTAGTGCAGTAAGATACTTTAGCATCGACGCCACAACGCCTTCACTTACAGTAAACACACCAGTAAACAACACAAACCAAAGCAGTTTAACTCTTAACTTCTCAGCATCTGATTCATCTGGACTTAGCGCTTGCTGGTATAGCCTAAATAACTCTGCAAACGTATCCATCGCAGGTTGCGTAAGTGGAACAACCAACGAAACAACAATAACTGTCGCAGCAGGACTTAATCAAAACATCACAGTATGGGTAAATGACACATTTGGAAACATTGCAAGCAAAACAAGAACATTTAACATAGAATCAACTGCTCCAACAATAACATTCAACTTACCTGCAAACAACACCAATCAAACATCAACAACACTAACCATAAACTTCTCAGTCACAGATTCATCTAGCTTAAGTGCATGTTGGTATTCAATCAACGGAACTACAAACGTTTCAATAGCAGGCTGCGCAAACGCAACAACAAACCAAACAACTGCCACAGTATCTACTCAAGTTGGACAAAACATCACCGCATATGCAAACGATTCATTCGGAAACCTCGCTAGCTCAGTAAGATTCTTCAACATCGACACAGTTGGACCATCAATAACCGTAAACGCGCCAGTAAACAACACCAACCAATCAACAAACAACCTAACCATAAACATATCAGTAGTAGACACAACAGGAATAAGCGCATGCTGGTACTCAATAAACTCAACTACTAATACTACAATCGCAGGTTGCGTAAACTCTACAACTAACCAAACAAGTGTAAACGTTTCAATCGCAGACGCTCAAAACATCACAGTCTATGCAAACGACACACTAGGAAACCTAGCTAGCGCGCTAAGATTCTTCAACGTAAATACATCAACACCACAAATAACCAACGTAGCTAATGAAACTGCAAGAACAAACGTCACAATAACATGGACTACAGATGCAATCGCCAATTCTACAATAGAATATGGTACAACTACTGCACTTGGAACTAGTGAAACAAGCGCAAGCTACGAAACATCACATAGCGTAGTTGTAACTGGACTCACTGCAAACACAATGTACTACTACAACGTAACTTCATGCAATGTTTACACTACCTGTAATACAACCGGGCCATACAGCTTTACTACAAATGCATCATCATCTGGTGGAAGTAGTGGCGGAAGCAGCGGTGGAAGTGGTAGCGGTTCATCTTCATCAAGCGTTCAACCTCAACTCGTCGTAAAAGCGGGAGAAACCGTAGAATTAACTGACTTTGATCACACGAAGACAAACCCAGTAATTAAAGCAGGCGTCAATTCCAAAGTAACTTACACTCACCGCAACACTCAACATTCTGTGCAAGTTGGTCAAGTCATTGGGCTACGTGTAACACTAACACTACGATCAGATCCAATCACAGTAACAATGACTCAAGGAGAAGAAAAAACCTTTGACATCAATGGCGACAAACAAGACGACATAATACTCAAAGTAATTTCAGTAAGTGGACAAAATGTAATCTTTGAAATAAATCCAATAGATGTAGTACCAAAACCAACTACAGTTCAAACACCAGTTTCAACACCAGTACAAACAGTTCAACCAGAAGTACAAGAAGAAACTCAACCAGTCGTAGTAACTAACAAACCCGCGCCACAACAATCTCCCGTATTACCAATAATAGTAATCGTAGTTGTGCTTGCAATACTTGCTTACTGGCAAATCAAACTAAGAAGCAAGCCAGCAATAGTAACGAACTACGCGGCCGGTAAAAAGAAAACAAGACGATAAATATTCCCTTTCTCCTCTTTTTTTTCTTATTTTTCTTTTTTTGTTAAAAAAAGTGGCCGTTTAGCTATTAAACTAGTTTAAACACTAAACTAATTCCTAAGAACAAGACGACTTGGTGATTATTAGGTTCCATGAATTCTCTTTTCAAACTTAAAGCAGCAACCGCGCTAACATTAACTCTTCTATTCGGAGTTATGATTGCCATTTTTGGCATCGTGGCTTTAATTTACGGCCCTCGTGGCTCAATAGTAGGAACTTTACTCTTCGCAGTTGCTCTTGCGGCAGTTGGAACTCTAATTCAATGGGCAATAGGTCCAACTTTAATTAAATGGACTACAAGAATGAGAGAATTAGAACCGGGCGAATATGAGTGGATTCATCACTTCGTGCAAAAAACTGCTAAGCATGCTGGAATCAAAACTCCAAAACTCTACCTAGTATCCGACGGCACTCCAAATGCTTTTGCATTCGGAAGAACGCCAAATGACTCAAACATAGCAATCCACACCGGACTCTTACAAATTTTAAATCAGCATGAAGTTGAAGCTGTACTCGCACACGAAATCGGCCACGTTAAGCACTGGGATGTAGCAGTAATCACCCTAGCGTCAATGATACCACAAATCATCTACTATACAATCGTAATGCTATTTACTCCTCGTGATGAGAATGGAAACGTATCAATCACAGGGTGGATTTTAACCGTAATCGGAGCACAACTAGTAGCATTCCTCTCAAACCTAATCGTAATGTACCTATCACGCACCCGCGAACTATACGCAGATCATTACTCCGCAGAAGTGACTAAACAACCCGGACACTTACGTACTGCACTTGCCAAAATTGCATACGGCTTTCCTGCATTAAATGACGCGTCAAACTATTCAGCGCGCAGAGCGTTTTACATAGCAGACCCAATTTCAAGTTCAGACTTAGCTAAAGAATTACAACAAAGCGAAAACGAAAGAAACGCGCATCCAATTCACATAAACACACAAAAAGAAATCGACCACGCAATAGCCTGGGAGAAAAAACAAGGCGCCATAATGGAAATCTTCTCAACCCACCCAAGAGCATACAAAAGAATCGAAGCATTGTATGAAATAGAAAAAGAACAAAAACATGCTTAAGGAGTTATATCATGATTTTTATTTCTCTTCTTCGGGGTATTAATGTTTCTGGCCAGAAGAAAGTACCAATGCAACAGTTAAAAGAGCTGTACGAAAAATTAGGTTTTACGGGTGTACAAACGTACATTCAAAGCGGCAACGTAATCTTCTCTTCCAATGAAAAAGACACAGCGAAGCTACAAGTTAAAATTGAAAGTGCAATAAAGAAAGAATTCGGCTTTGAAGTGCTAGTATTTGTACGTACTCGTGACGATTTTGAAAAAATAGTCAAAAATAATCCGTTTACCAAACAAGAAACCGAATCGCTTTATGTAACGTTATTATCTCAAGCGCCAGTCGAAATCCCAGCGGATCTTGATAAATTTAAGGCGCCAAACGACAAATACAAAATAATAAACGACGTCATTTACTTCTATTGTCCAGATGGATACGGAAAGACAAAACTATCAAATAACCTCTTCGAAAAAAAACTAAAACTAAACGCCACTACAAGAAACTATAATACAATAAATGCTTTACTTAAAATTTCAAACAATGGACTTTAAGTCCACCTGTTTTATATTCTGCTATTCTTACAAAAGTTAGTACGCACATGGCAATAATCTTCCAAAATGCAATGTTTCTATCTGAACTAATCTACACCATTCTAGTCGTAGTAATTTGCTTTGCAATACACTACAAAACCAAAGAAAGCTACGAACTAACCAAACACGAAGGAATCAAACACTTCAGAAACGCATTCCTACTATTCGGCTACTCTTACGTAGTTAGATTACTATTTTCACTAGTAATGTTTTCAACATTCACATTCGACTTACTACTACCAAGACAAATAGCCGGAGTACTATTCATACTACCAATGAGTTTTCTTAGCACACTTGCAATATTTTACTTACTTGCTAGCTCTTTTTGGAAAAACTTCACACAAAAACAAATACACATATTTGGCTTAATCTTAGCCGCGCTACTTGCAGTAGTGTCTGTTTTAACTAATTCAAACGACGTACTAACTCTGCTTCAATTCGCCTTCCTCATAATTTACGTTGCTATTAGTTTTGTAACTGAAAGCAAGGTATTCAAAGTCAAAACGCTAAGCTTACTGGTATTCATATTCTGGATAGCAAGCCTATGGGCGCTATCCCCAAGACCAAGACTACCGCTTGAATTACTGTCCTTATTACAACTAATGTCGCTACTAGTACTCGCAGCAGTTTACGTGCGCTTATCAAAATGGGTGTAAGTATGAAAAAGCGCGAACGCCTTGAAGTTATATATGACATCCTAAAAATAATCAGCGCGAGCAATAACTCAATCAAAATAACTCCACTTATACGCAAAGCCAACTTATCAACAACAAACTTCAACACATACTATGAAGAATTGTTAAACAAAGGACTAATAAGAGAAATAACCGGAGTTGACGGCAAATTCATAACCTTAACAGACAAAGGCTTTCTCTACTTACAAAAATACAAACTAATACAAAACTTCATACAAGACTTCGAACTGTAACACTTAAAACCGCGCTTAGCGTAATTTCTAATAACTCAAATACACATGTTTTCGGTTCATTATAATCAAAGTTTTTTCGATGCGTACTTCGACGATGATAAGCCTGCTTTTGTCAAAATCAAAAGTAAGAATGACTTGCCTTCATTTTCGCACTTAAACGCCGGATTTGACTTTTCAAATTTGTCCGGTATTCCAATATCACACAATGGCAAAGTAGTCGCAACGGCTAATTACAAAATCACCTTAAAATGCGATGTATGCGAACAAAGTGTAGCTACTAAAACTATGAAAGGCGCGCCACAAGAATACACTTTAATTCCTGGCTCAGTATGTGATATTAATTTTGAAATATCTTTACAAGATAAAGAACTACTAAAAAAAGCCCCTGCTGAAATACTATTCCGACAATTTTACCACGGACAATGCGCAAGATGCGGCAGGTGGATGGCAAGCGGCAAAGAACACAAAGACTGCTTTGACACTCACTACGGTTGCTGCAAATACTGCGCAGAAATAACAAACAAACTACTGCACGTGAAAAAATAAATGAAAATTAAAATTACTGATATAAAAGTAAAAGCACTTGCCGTAGTCATGGCATTCATAATCATACTAATCGTCATAATGTACATACAAAACGCCTTAACTCCAAAAACCGACCCTTACTTAGGGGATATTCACGTCCACGCAGACTTCAAAGTATACCTAAACGGAGAAATGTTTAACTTCACACAAGAAAAATACATGAGTACAAATGCGAGTAAATTAAGTCAATTCGTACATCTACACGACATGGACGGAGACGTCATACACGTACACATGAGTACAGTTAACTTAGGAATGTTTTTCACAAGCCTAAATATGAACCTTAACTCTACTTGCTTTACAACCGAAAACCAAACCTACTGCAACTCCGCCGCAGGTGCACTAAAGATGTTTGTAAACGATAAACCTAACTATCAATTCGACACGTACAAACCCCAAGACTTAGACCGAATACTAATTACTTATGGTAATGAAGGTCCTGAATTAATCCAGAGCCAACTAGCAAGCGTCACAGACAAAGCATGTATACCATCAGAAAAATGCCCAGAACGCGGCCTACCCGAAGACGAATCAACATGCATATCCGGACAAGACTGCAAAGCTTAAGTTTATTTCGAACCTTTCTTAACACTCAACCAATACAAACCAGCTAGTAATACCAGCGTGCCGATTATTATTAGTTGAATTGAGGGTGTTGTGTTGGCGCTGGTTTTGTTTTCGCTTGGACTTTCAATAACTTGAGTGGACTTTTCGATAACTGGTTGGTTGATTGTTTTAATTTCTTTTATTGTACTAAATTCCAAAACGGCATTAGTGTCATTGTTTGTGCTGATTAGTTTGACGCGAATATCCTCTTTTCCGTCATTTGTAATGTCCAAAGTTCTCTCTTCACCTACGCGGATGGTGACGTTTTGAGGTTTGGATGCAATTTCAAAACTAGCGCTACTATTTGTAACCCCAAATAGGGTAATTGAATGTGCTGAATTTGCATATGAGTAAACAACTTTTCCGTTCTTAAAGAGTTTAATCACGTATTTACTTTCAACATTTTCAATTTTACTCGTTTGATTTTCGCCTATAACTAAATCAAATCCACTTCCGGAATCTATTTTGCTCGCGTTGCTACTTGAACTAACTGAACTAGCGCTTCCGCCGCCACTCCCGCCTGAACCAGATGAACTACTTGACGCAGAGGTAGTCACACTAAATGGACCAGTAGTATTACAATAACCATACAAATCACAACTCGTAACATTATAGTAATACAACGTACCGGCCGTCAAACTAGTCAATTCTAAACTATGATTCGTAACGTTACTACTATTGCCAGAACTTGAACCTAGCGCAGTGGTATTTCCATAGTTTATAGTTGAATTAGACTTTTCGCCCGTAGTCCACGAAAAAGCAATACTACTCGTACTAGGAGTTGCTTGTATGTTTCTAATTTGCGGCGGCCTACTAGTATTAACCATAATTGTTATGTTCGTACTATTATCGAAATTAAAGTAATCGTCATATACATTCGCAGTAATGAAATACTCTCCATCTTCAAGCACTGAAAAGTTATACGTTAAGTTACTTGCATTTCCACTAGTTTGAGCAACTGAGTTAAACAATAATCCACTTGTATTAGCGACCGACATCTGTACTAAGAAAATATTAGTGTAATTATCAATTGCAGTTACATTAAATGAGTTCAATCCACTAAGATTAGAATTATTCGCCGGAGAAGTAATCACTACATAACTCGCAGGTAAATTATCAGGTATACTAACATTCACTCGAACATACGTGCCAGAATAATTAGTCGATAGTGAAAAGTTAGTGACGTTATATCCATACTGTGCTTTTAGTACTCCGAAAGTGGAGTTAGAGTAATTTTGCGCGCTATTTGAACCATCGTAATACAACGAAGTTACATTTGCGTAATAATAGCCATTTGAATCAGTACTACCTGCGGAATAGAATACTCCATTAGATATGTTAACTGTACTTGTAAATGCGGAGCCATTCAAATTAACTACTGTGACATTAACGGGAGTTTGAATATGTAAACTGGACTCATTGCTTATACTAACACCTAAATTAAACGAAGAGTTGATTACACTTACATTTGATGCATTAAGAACTAAAGCAGTACTAGTATTCGAAAAATTAGAATCATAAATCGTTACATTTGCGGAATAATTAACTCTAAAACCACTTGAATTCGCGCCAAACATATTATACGCGGTATTGTTGTAAAGCGTAGTGTAGTTTGCAAACAAAACTTGCACTGCGGTAACTCGGGCTGAACTTGAGTTAAAAATTACGTTATTATAAATACGAGAATAATTTCCGTACTGCGCTAGTATCCCAAAATAATCACTAATAGTATTGTTAATCACATTATTGTAAACAGATGAATTAGCGCCAACTTGAATCGCATCTTTATTAGTACTAATAATATTGTACGCGGCAGTTCCAAACCAACCACCTGTATTAGCGGTGTTATCCGGCCCATTAATAGTAAGCCCATACCCTGCGCCATAAATCGTATTGTAAGATACATTTGAATAATTGCCTACTGCGCCAATTCCCGTGTTATTAACCGGCGCTTCAACAACATTGTTTGAAATAGTAGCGTTAATTCCATTAACTATAACTGAACTCGAAGACGTACTAGAAATTACATTACTATTAATCACGCTAAAGTTCGCAGTTGTATGTAAATATATTGGAGTAGTAATGTTGCGAATAGTATTGTTTGTAATATTAACGTAATTGTATGCAGCGTAAATTCCTAAACTTACTCCCGCGTCATATGTATAAATTGTATTGTTGTAAACAACGCCGTATTCTCCGATGTTTAAAACACTGTTAATATTTTGCGTTGTTATATTTGAGACATTATTGTGTGCAAAAGTTGAGTTCGAGTTCAAAAATACGATAAAACCTGCGCTAGAGTTTAGTTTAGATAGGTAATTGTTGGTAAAATTACTTGCGTTATTTTGTCCATTGTATACTCCGCTTAAGTTAACAAAAGTAGAATTGTAAACTGTGGTGTTTAATCCGTAAGAGTAAATCGCGTAACTGGTATAGTTTGCAATAAAGTCTATAAAATTACAATTTTTGATGGTGACATTGTCGGCGGATACGTTAATTCCAAGCATTGCACTTGAATTAAATGCACTTATGGTAAAACCTTGACAATCTAAGGTTGCATTTGCGCTAGTGACTGTAATACAAGTACTAGTATTAAGACTCAAATTTTGAGTTAATAACGTCGTACCTTCGGAATTAATCGTACTACATACGGCTAATGCTTGAGAAAATCCTATTAATGTAATTAATACTAGTACCAATTTTTTAAACAACGTTAATCCACTCACCAATAAACACAAACGATATTACTTTTGCTACTTTGTGTTCTTTTTTTTCAAAAAATATAACTCAGTCTAGGTATATTTAACATACCTTGTTTAGTTTCTAATGTCAAAACTCTACTTTTATGACTAGATATAATGCTAGACCCGTCTCTTCCAGTGAGGGTTATATTCCTTTAAACTCCTAATTCTAGTCCTGATACTTTAAATGAGTTTTAAACTAATCTCTAACTTCAAGCCCGCCGGAGGACAACCAGACGCAATAGCAAAGTTAACCGAAGGTCTCAAAAAATACAGCAAACAAACCCTTCTAGGAATAACGGGTTCAGGTAAGACTTTTTGTATGGCTAATGTCATAAAAAACTACGGCCGGCCAACACTAGTACTCGCGCACAATAAAACGCTAGCTGCTCAGCTTTATCAGGAGCTCAAAGAACTTTTCCCCGAAAACAGAGTCGAATACTTCATCTCCTATTACGATTACTACCAACCAGAAAGTTACCTTCCCGCAACCGATACTTATATCGAAAAAGATTCAAGCGTAAATGAACAAATAGAAAAAATGCGCTTAAAAGCCACTTCATCACTCATGGCAAGAAATGACGTTATAGTCGTAGCGTCAATATCATGCATATATGGTTTAGGTAACCCAGACGACTTCAAATCACTATCAATTAACTTAAAAGTCGGCGATAAACTCAAACGCCAAGATTTCATAATACAATTAATCCATATGCAATACACTCGAAGCGATCAAATACTAGAAACTGGAAAATTTCGAGTAAGGGGAGATGTAATCGACGTCTTTCCTTCATATGACGACACGGTTTTAAGAGTAGAACTATTTGGAGACGAAATTGACCGGATAAGCGAAATTAACCCGATAACAGGGGTTGAAATTAGTAAATTAAAAGAAATCAAACTCTTTCCCGGAAAACAATTCGTAGTACCAGAAGAAAAAACCAAAAGAGCAGTCGACCAAATACGCCAAGAATTGCACGCAGTGCTGCCTACAATGAAAGACTTAGAAGCGCAGCGCCTTGAAAGAAGAGTTAAATACGATTTAGAAATGATTGACGAAGTAGGGTACTGTAGCGGAATAGAAAACTACTCTAGGCACTTTGATGGAAGAGCGCCCGGTGAAAAACCATATACTTTACTTGACTATTTTCCAGAAGATTTTCTTTTAATCATTGACGAAAGCCACCAGTCAGTTCCGCAATCGAGAGCAATGTATAATGGAGACTACGCGCGCAAAAAAGCACTAGTGGACTATGGCTTTAGACTCCCATGCGCTTTCGATAACAGGCCTTTGAAATTCGAAGAGTTCGAGAAATACTTCCGGCACACTATATTCGTATCTGCAACACCAGCAGAATATGAGTTAACTAAGTCAAAACAAGTAGTGGAATTAATCATTCGACCTACTGGTTTAATTGACCCAGTAGTAGAAGTTAAACCAATAAAGAACCAAATAGCAGATTTAGTAGAAAATATACGAGAAACCGTCAAAAGAAAAGAAAGAGTACTAGTAACAACCCTAACTAAAAAAATGTCTGAAGACTTAACTGACTTTCTCGCAGGACAAAACGTAAAGGTGAGATACTTACACTCTGAAATTGGCTCCCTTGAAAGAATAGAATTAATCCGAGCGCTAAGAGCAGGAGAATTCGACGTACTCGTAGGAATAAACCTACTAAGAGAAGGTCTTGACCTGCCCGAAGTGTCATTCATTGCAATTCTCGACGCGGACAAAGAAGGATTCTTGCGAGACGAGCGTAGCTTGATACAAACAATTGGAAGAGCTGCGCGTAATGTAAACGGGCGAGTTACGCTCTACGCGGATGTAATGACTAAATCAATAACCAAAGCATTACAAGTTACGAATTATCGAAGAGAACAGCAAATTAAATACAACAAAGAACATGGCATCACGCCTAAAACCGTATTCAAATCAATAGCAGAAAAGAAAACGGATGTAAAAGGCATAAAACACATGCCCAAAGCAGATGTTCAAAAGAAATTAATCGAACTAGACGCGGAAATGAAAAAAGCAGCAGAAAGTTTAGACTTCGAAAGAGCAATAGCACTACGTGATACAATCGCGCAAATAAACAAAGAAGTAAACTTCAAAGAAAAATACAAAGACAAAAAGTGATAATTTACACATGCAAGATAAAATAATCGTAAAAGGCGCAAGGGAGCATAACCTCAAAAACATATCCGTAAGCTTACCCCGAGAAAAATTCATAGTCATAACAGGACTATCCGGAAGCGGCAAATCAACACTCGCATTCGACACTATATACGCCGAAGGACAAAGAAGATACGTTGAATCTTTATCTGCATACGCTAGGCAGTTCCTCGGAGTCATGAACAAACCCGATGTAGATTCAATAGAAGGACTCTCACCTGCTATTTCAATTGAGCAAAAAACTACGAGCAAAAACCCTCGGTCAACAGTAGGTACCGTAACTGAAATCTACGATTACTTACGTTTATTATTTGCTAGAATAGGAGTAATGCACTGTCCTAAGTGTAGTGAAAAAATTAAGCCCCAAAGCGCAGAAAATATTACAAATATACTAATGAGCGACCAAGGTAAACAACTAGTCATACTCGCTCCAATAGTAAGAGGAGTTAAAGGTGCTCACGAGCAAGTATTTGAAGACTTAATCAAAGATGGTTTCACAAGAGCGAGAATCGATGGAAAAATATACCGACTTGGTGATGACACAAAAGCTTTGAAACTAGGGCGATACGAAAAACACTGGATCGAAGCAGTAATCGACAAACTCACCGTATCCGAAGACGAACGCCTAAGACTATCACAAGCCGTAGAATCAGCATTGCACGCAGGCAAAGGAACAATAATCGTACTAGATGAAGAAGAAGCCGCAAAAAACACATCCAAAGGCGAACTAGACAGAGGCGCAGGAGAAAACATATACTCAACATTCGGCGCGTGCACAAACCACCCCGAAGTAACATTTGAACCACTAGAACCACGAATGTTTTCATTTAACTCTCCCTTCGGGGCATGTCAATCCTGCCTTGGACTAGGCGCGCACATGGAAATATCCCCCGACTTACTAGTGCCCGACGAAACTCAATCTATAATGAGCGGCGCTATAAAAATTTACGGCAAAATGGACTTAGCCTGGAGATCACAACAAATAGCAGTAGTCGGAAGAAAATACGGATTCGACGTATTCACGCCAATAAACAAACTTACACCTAAACAAAAAAAGATTCTACTATATGGTACTGATGAGCCAATCAAAGGCGGAATGTGGAGTACTGGCGCTGCAATTAGAATGCAAGACGGCTGGGAAGGAATAATACCACAAACCATGCGGCTATACAAACAAACAGAATCAGAATACAGAAAAGAAGAAATCGAAAAATACATGGTACTAAACCCATGTAACGAATGCAAAGGCAAAAGACTCAAAGACAACATACTAGCAGTCAAAGTCGACGGCAACTCAATAATAGACGTAACTGATTTAAGTGTAGAACGCAGCCTTGCAATGTTCGAACAGCTACCAGACAAATTAAGTGAAAAGGATCAATTCATAGCAAAACAAGTACTAAAAGAAATTAAAGACAGATTGTCATTTCTAAACAACGTAGGACTAAACTACCTAACACTATCACGAAGCGCACGCACTCTTTCCGGCGGAGAAGCCCAGAGAATAAGACTCGCAACTCAAATCGGCGCAAACCTAATGGGAGTACTCTATGTACTCGACGAGCCATCCATCGGCTTGCACCAAAGAGATAACGAAAAACTAATCCACACTCTAACTAGATTACGCGACTTAGGAAACACACTAGTAGTAGTCGAACACGACGAAGACACAATAAGAGCAGCAGACTACGTAGTAGACATGGGCCCCGGAGCCGGAGTACACGGAGGACACGTAATCGCACAAGGAACACCCGCGCAAGTTTGCGCTAACGAAAACAGCATCACAGGAAAATACCTATCCGGTAGAATGAAAATCATAACTCCTAAAGAAAGACGAGAACCAAACGGCTGGCTAGAATTAACCGGCGCTAATGAAAACAACTTACACGACGTTTCAGTCAACTTACCCAGCGGAGTACTATGCGCAGTAACTGGCGTATCCGGAAGCGGCAAATCAACATTAATGAATCAAACACTAATACCCGCTTTAAAGAAACACTTCGGAAACGTAGCAGGCAAAATAGCCGCTTTCAAAACACTCAACGTACCAGACTCAATAACTGATGTTATAGAAATAGACCAAGAACCAATCGGACGAACACCACGTTCAAACCCCGCAACTTACACGAAAATATTCGACGAAGTAAGATCAATATTTGCAAGTACAAAAGAAGCCAAAGCGCGAGGCTACGAAGATGGCAGATTCTCCTTTAACGTCAAAGGCGGAAGATGCGAAACATGCTACGGCGACGGACTAATCAAAATAGAAATGAACTTCCTACCAGACGTATTCGTCACATGCGAAGAATGTAAAGGCAAAAGATACAACAAAGATACTCTTGAAATTTTATACAAAGAAAAAAACATAGCAGATGTACTCGACATGAGCGTAGAAGAAGCCCTCAAATTCTTCGAAAACCACACAGGAATCAAGCGTAAACTACAAACCCTCTCAGACGTTGGACTCGATTACATTAAACTAGGCCAAAGCTCAACAACACTATCTGGAGGAGAATCACAAAGAGTCAAATTAACTCGCGAACTAGCTAAAGTAAAACGCGGATCCACTCTATACATGCTAGATGAACCAACCACCGGACTACACTTCGAAGACGTAAGAAAACTAATCACCGTCTTAAATCGTTTAGTCGAAAAGGGTAACACGGTCTACGTAATAGAACACAACCTCGAAGTCGTAAAATGCGCAGACTACATAATCGACCTTGGCCCAGAAGGCGGAGAAAAAGGAGGCCAAATAATCGCCAAAGGAACACCAGAACAAATAATCAAAATCCAAAAAAGCCACACCGGCCAATTCCTAAAAAAACTACTAGACTAAAAATAGTAGTTTTAAACTCTAAAAGGCTAATTAAAAATCATGGCAAAACAATCTAAACCGACGCGCGCGGAAAAAGACTTAACTCACGTGCTAATTCAAACACAAGCAGGGCAATCAATAATTTCAAAAAATTCGTACGTCTGGGTTAAAGCAGGTGAAAAAACCGCCGCGAAAAAACTAGTAGACGACCTAAAACCAGGCGACCAAGTACTAGAAACAAATTCCCGTGTTTCTGTAACCCTAAATGAACTAAAAGATGCTCTAAAAGAACACAATCGAGAATACCAAATAGCACACGGCCTACTACACACTCAAGACCCTCAGACAGGAGAATACAAACCAAGATTACAACACTACTTACAAAAAGCACTAGCTGCAAGAAATTTAGACTTAACAGATAAAGAAGATAAAAGAAAAGCAATCGAGTTAATCAAAGAAAGATTACAAACAGTCGGCGACTTCACAGACAACTGGTTTGGAAAAGAAAAACCTACTGGCTTCAAAGAAGATCCAAAAAGAACGGATAGCGCAATTGAAAAATGGCTTTCAGGAGAAACAATTGCCCCAAGCAGCCCACTTGCCCTACGCGCTCTACGCAAACTAAACCCAAAACTATTCACTGAAATATTCGGCGAAGGCAGCAAAATAACTTCAAGCACTGTTTCATATGCAGAATCTCCTGTGATCTGGGCACACAAAACAATAAACAAAGCACACGCAGACCTAAGAGTATGGCGCGAAGGACGAAACGTAACTCGCGACGATCAAGACGTAGACTTAACTAACCACGACGATGACGATAAAACTAAAACACCTAAAAAAGGCAAGGATGAAGTGCTACTCGCTCAACGCAAAATAATACACGACACGCTAATCAAGCCACTATATGACAAAATCGACACTCAACACGGCTTCGTACTAGTAAAAAACGTACGCGAAATACCCACAGCTACCGCTAGAACTACAAAAACAACCGGACTACCAATAACACCTAGTTTACCTAGAGGAGTTATGCACGCTGACAAAACACCCCTTCCAAAAGGAATTGAAACTACTGACTACGCGCGATTAACAGGAGAATACTGGGCGCTAAAAGTAACACTTGCAAAAATACTAGCAAAAAACGACATACCTGCGCCAAGGGGGGCAGATAAAGGCGGCGTAGCACTAGGTATATTGGACTATACAAACTTTAGAAAATTAGGGCTAAAAGTACGCGTATTTGGAGCCGAATTTGCTACTCCCGAAGTATTTTTCAATAACATAATGGGTAAAGTCGAAGATGGAACATTTGACGCGCAACATGACTTAGCTAAAGGAACAACTAAACAACTAATCGATCGCTACTTTCATGTCCAACAAATAAACCCAGTAAGACACGCAGTAGAAACAGTATATTCAAACTACAAACAACTATATGATCAAGCAGCAGGACGCGTGCCAGTCGACCCACGACTACCACAAACACTAGCTGATGCAGTTAAAAAAATCAACAAATACGCAGTGCCCATATTTCCTTATCAATTAACTGCAATGCGAGTAGCACCAGCTCAGCTAGATAAATTAGCATCAGATATGAAAAAGCTAATAGAAGATACAATAAACCAAGAAGTCAAAGGCAAACCAACTAAAATAACCGCGCCAATAATGATAAACTACAAGCCAACCGACTTAGAACAAGACTTGAAAAAACACTCCGGAATCGACCACACGCAAATAGAAAACATCCGAACAATATACGAAAAAGAACTTACAACTAAGAAATGATTAATTTATCTGCGATTCCGACTAATCCAGGGGTGTACCTGTACAAAGACGCTAGCGGGCAGATTATTTACGTTGGAAAAGCTAAAAATCTCAAGAACCGTGTTTCTTCGTATTTTAAAAACAAGCACGTGAACTCCGCCAAAACACAAGTTTTAGTAAGTCACATTGCAGATGCGGAATTCATAATAGTCGACAGCGAACTCGAAGCACTTCTACTAGAAAACCGGCTAATCAAACAACACCTACCTAAATACAATATAAGTCTAAAAGACGCCAAAACCTACGCATACATACAAATAACTGAAGAAAAATTCCCTCGCATTTTAACTGCCCGCAGAGCTAGCAGCCACGGACGGTTCTTCGGGCCATACGTAGACGGATACGCGCGCAGAGAAATAATAGAACTAACAGTTAAACTATTCAAAATTAGGACGTGTCGCGTACTACCAAAAAAAGCATGCCTTAACTATTACATTGGCACTTGCACTGCGCCTTGTGTTGAAAAAGTAAACCAAGAAGAATACAACTCGCAAGTACTTCAAGCAGTTAAATTCCTAAAAGGCGATACTGGAGAAATCCAAGCGAAGCTACAAGAAGAAATGAAGAAAGCGTCGAGTGAACAAAAATTTGAAGTAGCCCTGGAAAAAAAGAGACAAATCGAAGCAATAGAGCGACTACATGACAAACAAAAAGTAGACCTTGTTAAAAACTTCGACCAAAACGTCATCGTGCTACTAAAAACAGGGTCAAAAGCCGTAATCGAAATCTTTTCAATAAACAGAGGAGTAATCAGCGGCAAACGCGAATACACATTCGACTACGAACCAGACCTACTCGAAAGCTTCCTCAAACTATACTACTCACAAAAAGCAATACCTCGAGAAATAATCGTAAACGAAAAATTCTGGAAAGAAGACACCGATAAACAAGTACTCGAAGAATATTTACAAAAAATGCGCGGAGAAAAAGTAGAACTAACCGTACCAGAAAAAGGAGACAAAAAAGCGTTAGTAGAAATGGCCCTCAAAAACGCCACTCTGCAATCAGACAACGCTTTACTCTTAGAACTACAAGAAAAACTCAACCTCCCCGTGACGCCTGAGGTTATTGAATGCTTCGACGCGTCCAACTTATCCTACCAGGGCAAGGTAGTAGGAATGACGCAATTTATAGGCGGCAAACCAAACAAAGCCGGCTACCGAAGATTCGAAGTCAAATCATACACTGGAATGCAAGACGATTTTAGTTCAATAAAAGAAGCAGTCTACCGTAGATACAAGCGATTAAAAGAAGAAAACACGCAAATGCCTGACTTAATAATAATCGACGGCGGCCACGGACAACTAGGCGTAGCCCTACAGGCACTAGAAGAACTAGGACTTCAAATTCCAATAATTTCCCTAGCTAAACGTGAAGAAGAAATCTGCCTACCTAATACCAACACAATGCTAAACTTTGGAAAAAACACACCCGTAATGCTACTACTTAGAAAAATCAGAGACGCAACGCACAACTACGTCATCACATATAACCGAAAGAAAAGAGAAATGCAATTCAAAGAACAAACAATAAAATTCGAATAACTAACGCTCCTTTAAAGCTAAATGCGCGTCATGAACAAGCAATTTCAAACCTTCCCGTGCTTCACTTAACCACTTACGATCTTTACTAGGGTTACTAACTAAAGTATGCTGCGCAACTGCAACATAACTACGCTTACGCTTCGCATCATGCACAAGCAAAGTAACATAACTAGAGTCATCGCCTTCACGCTTAACTTCCTGAACTTCAAAAAGCGTACCATCAGAACCACTAAAAGTCGAATCACTAGACGACATATGTACCAAACCATGCGTAGAATTGTACGCTTCAAAAAACTTATACTGCTGTAAAGCGCGCTTATCTAGCATAGTACTAAAATTAACTTCATCTTCACTTAACGGCGCAACCCCATTATGTGCCTTCAAAGCGCGTACATGAAAATTAGCCAAATCTAAACAACTAGCCGTCACACGAGTATCATGAGAATAAACATTTGAATACAAATTCAACTCACGACCAATCTCCTCATCCGACGGCGCCTTATAATAATAAGTAAAAGGAACAATCAACTCCAAATGACGATTCGACTTCAAATTCGACTGCGCACGCGCAAGCTCATACAACGGCCACGCGCTCTTAACTAAAACACCCGGCCTTTTAACGTCCTCAACACTTCGAACCTTATCGTCCGAATAATCAACAACTTTCAAAACAACATTATCGTCCTTATGAAAAAAACCAGCCTCTTTCATATCCGAAATATTTTGCCGCAAATACTTCTCAACACTCCAACCTCGACTATAAGGCTTAAAACTCTCTTTACTCTGCTTTTCACTAACACTACGCGTACTAGTAACTACTGCGGGTTGTGCTGTGCTTTTTTTAGTTTCAATCTTAAGCAAAGTAGCCGCGCCAATCGCAGCAGCAATTCCAACACCACCAAGAGTTCTTTTAACCCACTTCTTCACAAACTTTTCACTCTAAATTTAACATTTTTGTCGGCGCTAAGATAACGTTCTTATCTTTCTTCCATTTATCTGAAACATCCGCGTACAGCTCAAGCTCATTACCATCCGGGTCCAAAACATAAATACTATGCGTAACTGTATGATCACCAGTGCCGATAATCACAACACCTGCTTTCACTAACTCCTTGTACGCCTTAACAACGTCATCATGAGAGTCACCAATCTTAAGTCCAATATGATACAAGCCAGGCTCAGGAGCAGTCTTTTCTTTTGGCTCGCCGCCAATTTCAATCAAAAGCATTTCATGATGAGTTCTACCCGTAGAAAAAACTGCCAAGTTATCCTTCTTAATAATCATAGGAAAACCAAGCACTTCATTATAAAAACGAACAGAACGCTTCAAATTCGTAACATACAAAACAAAATGACCAAGCTCAACAACCTTCATAATTAAATCACTTCACGATTCGTCCATTCGCGTTAAGTACTTTTTTAATTAATTCTACATGCTCAGGAGTGCCCAGTGCAGTAAGTGTATGATCGTTTAGGTGATAGGTCCCGGCAATTAAACTAGCTTTATCATGATCAAACTCTTTAAGATCAACTAATTCAAGCGCACTTTTCGTCGTATCTGCATGCGTCGCGCCCAAACAAACTCCATGCCGTCCATTTTTACGTAAGGCAAAAGTAAACGCGACCGTACCTTCCTTAGGTAAACGCAACTCTCTAAACGAACCCACTTTATTCATAATCTAAATTAACCAAACTAGTTTTATAAATGCGAAACATAGATAAGCAAATCTTCGCTTCACTATAATGCAGCGAACTAATTATGGCAATAGCAACTCCAAACGACGTCATCGTATTCTCAATAGATGCTTACCTGAAAGACAAAAAACCAAAAATAAAACACGTACTACACATAGCAACAGGCAACGACGCCAAAAAATACGACTTCCTATACTCCGCCAAAAGCCAATACGACGGCGGAAAAGGCCTCACACGTTCAAGAGGCTGGCTATACGGATTCATAGGAAACGAAACAATGAGCTCATTTTGCGCAATCGGATTCGACGGAATCAACTCAATATTCTTCAACGAAATAAGAACAGACGGCAAAACAATATCAATAGAAGACGGACTATGCGACGCCAAATACAACCAAAAAACCGCAACTGCTAAAGTAGAAGACAAACGCAAAACCATAACCTGGAAAGGACTAGCCCCAGAATTTGAAGTAGATATCACAGTAAAAGACAAAGAAAACGAACTCTCAATCCACTACTCCTTCATTAGACTAAACGAAAAAATCGGCCCCTACAGAGGAGTATTCGAACAATACAACCAAATACAAGGAAACTTCCTACTCTCCCCCGTAAAAGCCAAAATGACAATAAACGCCAAAGGCGACATCACAAAACTAGGCTACGCAGAACTCGCGCCCCTAGTAGGAAAAATAATCGAGTCAAACTTCGCATACGTAGAAGTAGCACACGTAAGCATTCCATTCATAAACACAGGCTGGAAATGGAGCATCCTAGGCTGCCAAGAGCACTTCAACCAAGGAATAAACCTAGAAAAATTCGCAGGCTTTTTTGAAATGTTCATAACTCCCCTACAACACCAAATCGCCCTAAACTACTACCTATACTCAATAGACCTAAATACTGGCCAAATGACCGTATCACCAACAGTAGAAATACAAGAAGAAGAAAACACACTAATCGTAGAAAACAAAGACGACCAAATCAAACTAGAAATCCACAACTCGCCATCAAAAATCTACCACATACAAGGCAAAAAACTAGCCAAATACTTCACAACCGCAGACATTAGATACACAGCATACACATGTATAGCCAAAGCTACAATATCCGGCAAAGAATACAAAGCAATAGGAAACAGCGAACAAGCAGGCGGAAACAAAAACTACTGGCTATAAAAAAAACTTATTTTACGAAAATAGCTGCGCTTTGAACCCTTTGCTTTGATACATTTTGTTTTCGCTTGATATCATCAGTATTTCTACCGGCAATTTCTTCGATAGTTTAATACCTTCAAGAAAACCCGCGCAAAATATACTAGTCGCGTAAACATCTGCTTCTATTCCGGTCGGCGCAATTACAAATATCGCTTTAACTTCCTTCGCAGGACGTTTAGTTTTAGCATTAATCAAATGATGCAAACCATCGCCCCACATCCGCTTATTACCACTCGACGCGGCAATAGCACAACCATCCAATTCAATCGTACCAATAGCTATTGAACTATCATCCGGGTGTTCAAGTATAATCACCCATGGCTCTTCACGCGAATCACGCTTCGCGATTATATCCCCACCCGCATTCACATAATAATGTTTAACTCCGTGCTCTTCGAGCACACGAGCAAGCGCGTCTAGGGCGTAGCCTTTGCCAATGCCGCCAAAATCAATTTCCTTATAGAGTCGGACTTTTCCGTTTTTTTCATCAATCTCAAAATCTTTTTTCACAGTGCTATGTGTAGATACGGGTTTAGTTTTAAATGAATAATCTTTATCATAACCTAAAGCATCTAACGTTGATTTCAAAGTAACGTCAAAGTTACCATCGGTCTCCAAGTTGAACTCCCTGCTCTTTTTAAGTAAGTAAATATACTCACTCGAAGCAACTTGCCAAGCGCCCAGATTAGCGTTTAACTGACACAATTCAGAAGTAGAAATAAAACGAGAAAAACGCTTTTCAATTTCACTCAAACGATTAAAAAGAAGAGGAAAAAGACTCGCATCATCACGAGATAGTTTGATTTCAATTAAAGTACCAAGCAACTCTTGCGACTTTGAAACTAAAACCATGACTTAATTTTCAGCAACAACTTTTTCTACATATGCTTTAAACGCAGCAGTAGTAAGAGACGCGCCCGCAACATTAAGCGGCAAGTTGAGTTCGTTAATTTTCTTACCAACAACTACATTTGAAATCTCGCTACTAAAACCGGCGATATATTCGCTTGACGTTTCGTCAACATCCTTAGGAGTAACACTAACTGCAGTTACGACGTCACCTTTAACTGAAACGCTAAAATCAACTAAGTCCCGGCCACCCGGAGACATATAACTAGTAGTGTCCGCGTAAGTTCCATCTGCAACTGCTTGTGAAACACTTTCTTGAACTTTTTCAGTAGAATTCTTAGAATCCGCAGTTGAAGCGTTAATCGTAGAAACATCAGGAGTAGTAGTTTGAGGAACTTCTGGTGTAACAGGCGTAGTCTTTTCAACAGTAGAAACCACAGGAGTTTTTGCAGGTTCTGGCGTTGAATTCAAACAACCCATCAAAAGGCCCGCGCCTAGGAACAAAACAGCTCCAACTTTAATACTCTTAACAATTTTACTCTTCATAATATCAATACAACTCTCTAAAATTAGTAATAAAATAAAGCAAGCTAGTAATAAAAATAGTTACTAAAACGTCAAAGAAAGCGCTTCGACCGGGATTTGAACCCGGGTTTTAGCCTTGAGAGGGCTGCGTCCTTGACCGAGCTAGACGATCGAAGCACTAACACCAAAAAAATAGTTGTATTGTTTTAACTTTTCAGACGATTTAAACCTTAAAATACACTTAGTTAGCAGTTACATTCTCGTAAAATTCAGTAAAATTAGTGTGCTCTTCCTTAGTTTCATTCACAGTAGCCGCTGGAATTGCAAAAGTTTTACTTGGCTTATCTGGAAAATTAACCGTAACTGTAATAGTATCTGCATCAGGGAACAAGTACTTACCATGAAAGAACAACGCAGCGAGTACTACTTGCAATTCTTCATCAGACTTAACATCGTACGTGTACCTAGGCTCTCCCGCGGGGGTAGTTTCAAGCTTAGCGCTGCCACCTATGCCGCCGCCAATACTTTCGGCAGAAACAGTTACTGCCTCGCCAGGTTTACCTGAGCCAATTTTTGGCGCAAAAGGACCAGCCGGCCGATTCAAATCTCCGCTCTTACCTTCAATTGCAGATGTCGGGTTTTGAGTAAAATCTTCCAAACGCTCTTGTGTCAAAGGGCCAGTAAAAGCAAAAAAACCAACTGTCAAAACGACAAGTACGACTAAAACGATTAATGCATTCTTTAAAGTAAATAGGGTAGGCTTACTAGTAATTTGCGCGTCTAATTCTTTCTTCATTATAAAATATCTTTCCTGTAAAAGTAACTAAAATGTTCATTAAAAGGTTTTAGGTAGCAAAATGAACTTCACTAGAATTTACCCCAAACCGCTTGGCTATTTTGGACTTATGTGCTTCAAGTTCTGCAATATTATTATTTATCTGCGACTTTTGCGGAATAGTTAAAGTATCCGCATCAAACAAATGTTCAATTTGTCTTTCGCCGGCAGTCGTATGGTATTGATCTAACCTACTTTTCAAAACTCTTTTAGCTTCTTCTTGCGCCACTTGAACTTTGCCCGGATGCGAAAGCGGGTAAATTAATTTAAAACAATTAAGACTAGGCGAAACATAACTGTATGTAGAAAATTTATTCAACGCGTGATCCAAATCTCTTAACTGAGTATGGTGCTTTTTCATACCTTCTAAATCTTTTTTACATTTAGCGGCAGTAACTTGCGCTCTGCGTATTCTCACTCGATCATTCAAATTTAAAGCACGTAAACTAAAAGGAGTACTAAACGTCAAAGGAACAAAATCAGCATGCAAATCACTAGTAAAAACTCTACAATGCGGGGAAGTTCTAAGTTTACGTTCTAAAATCAAAATAGAATCAGCTAACCTATTAGGTTTACCTTTAATTTTATGACTTAAAACCGCTCGGCGAGGCATAGTCCAGTTGAACTCAACTTCTACTTTAGTCGGATGCACAATCAACCTAGGTACTGCGTCCACTACGCCCATTTCATTTAATTTTTTAACTGTGCGTTCGACGTGGTTTTTAACTAAATTTGGTAAAAATAAGTCACTTAGGAAATCAAACATGAGTTAACTACTATTAACCCCATTTTTCCATTTTAATCTTACTTTTATCAACGCCCATTTCACTAAGTACGCCGGCAAGCGTATCAACCATCGCGTTTAAGCCACAGATGAAATACTTTGCATCCGCTGGATTTTCAATTTCTTTACGTAGCGTGTCCGCGTTTAGTCTGCCTTTAGGTCCATTCCATGCCGCGTCTTCTCTTGTCACGGTTATGTATACTTTTACATTCTTAGGCTTGCTTTTTTGCAATTCAAGTAATTCTTTCTTGTATGGAATAACATCACTAGTTTGGCAAGAAAGTAAAATCGTAACTTTAGTATCAAGCTTCTTATCTAAAACGTACTGTAACATGCCTCTTAACGGCGTAACTCCAACTCCACCTGCAATAAGTACGATATGCTTATCATTAACTTCATCAAAAGTAAAATGACCCATAGCGCCCATACCATTAAGTACAGTTCCAACCGTCGCCGCTTCAAGTTTCTTTGTAAACTCGCCGACTACTTTAAAAGTAATGTCAATTAAATCACGAGTCGGACTAGATGCGATAGAATAACTGCGAGTTAGTTTTGGATTGTCTGGAAAATGAAGCATAATAAACTGACCTGCTTTGAAATCCATCTTATCCTTAGCCTTCAAACGCATAGTATAAACGCCAGGAACTTCCAAAAACTTCTCAACAATAGTAAACTGAGTACGAACAATCGCCATAACAAAAAATTCAAACCTTTAATTAATACTAATTGAGTGATTAATCTTAAAAAAACAAGATGCTGAATCAATAATATGAGCGAAAACCTCTCCCCCTTACGCGATATAAAAGAAGAACTGCAAGAAGCAAAAACACGGCACAATAAACAAGTACAGCAAGGCTTTCAAGAACTCGGACGGGCGTTAATGCCATTATATGATGAATACGGCCTTAGGGATGATCCACTAAAATTTATACCAACTAGACTAGAAAGAACAAAACAACGCAACACTGTGGTATTTACTATAGTAGACTCTGAACAACCTGATGTAAATGTGGGGCCATTTCTTGCAGGCGTCGCTGGAAGTGATAAACTACACGACTTCAAAATTGAATTTCCCTCATTCACTTCGGTTAGTGCAAATCTTCCCCACATGCCAAGAGGTTTTAAAAAATCACTCGAACAAGCTCTAAAAATTCAAAGCACTCAAAACGCTAAAGAATTCTTTGAACGCCTAGAAAAAATAAGAAGTCAATGGGCTACTCGAAACAAAGCGCTAGTAGAAAAACAATCAAAAATAGACGAAATAGAAGAAAAGCTAACCGAAATCCAAGACAATCCAAAAGCTACGGATACAGATAAACGAATTGAACAATCAAAACTATTCAAAGAACTATACCAAATCTACTTACCGGAGTATAAACAGTTCACTCAAAAAAGACTCTCAAAACTCAATAAACCTACTCGTTTACCTAAACAAACTTTAGATGAAATAGCTGCCCATTTCGATGAGCAATACGAAAAATTACGACAAAAACCACGCCCCTCAGCAAAAGACTATCCCAATCTAACTAAATTAGTAAATACTGGAATTGCAGACCTTCCATTAAAACGCTTAGTGGAATACATGAAAAAAGCAAGAAAACCCACTTTTTACGGCGACGCGCTTAGAACTGAAAAAGCAATCGCCAACAGAGTTCCCGAAGACTTTGCCCTAAATCACTATTCTACTGTAATA
>CAZERP010000003.1:44871-45708 GCA_964514805.1 Microcaldota archaeon | reverse complement strand
ACTGCGCATTTACTATTTTTTTCCAAGGTCCGCGAGGTAAGCTAAGCTCCACTGCCATAATTATTTACTATAAAAAGTAGGAAAGCTTGATTTATAAACTACACGAACGTAATTGAATAGAAAATATGGACGTCAAAGTAATTGTTAAACAAATGCGAGACTCAGGAATGAGCAACGATGAAATAATTGCAAACCTAAACGATTTAGGCGTAGCAAATCCACAACAATACTTAACAGACGGCCCAACACAAGAAAGTACCCCTACTGCCGCAGTTCAAAGCACACAAGACGCACCCAGTTTTGAAACAATCGGCGGCGGACGTAAACCAATAACAAAAACACAACAAGAAGAAACTCCAGCTAACTTGTTTGAAAACCCTGCAGCTAAACCCAAACCCGTTCAAACTAATCAAGATGAACCAACGCCAAACTTTCAATTTACTAAAATTGACGGCGATGAAGAAAAAACAGTAGACTTAGAAAAAATGCTAGGCAAAGAAGACCCAAGCGAAGGCGCTCAAGTAATGCGCACAGTCGCCAAGAGCAACATAAACTCAGACGAAATCGAATCAAAACTAGACGAAACCGTAGCTCTTTTGAAATCCTTACAAGAAATAAACAAAAAAATACTAGACACAAACCGCGACATTTTAATGCGATTAAAAAAATAGAAAAAAAAGTTAAGCAGATTTTCGTACGTGTTCGAAGTGTGCTTTAGGTTCTCTTGCCATATACGCTTTCTTCGCGTGCAATGCAATACCCGTAAACTCATCGAAAGGAATTGCTTCCAGTTCCTTCTGCTTCGCCACAAAGCCCTCACTGGCAGATTCGTTGATG
>CAZERP010000003.1:1131-44861 GCA_964514805.1 Microcaldota archaeon | reverse complement strand
AATAAAAACTAACGACGCCTTACCTTAGCAAAATGCACTTCATGAACGGCATGTTGCGCTAAGTCAATAAACTCATCATATGGAATAACTTCCCTAGGACTATAATGCGAATCTCTTGCAAGTTTAGCCAAATATTGCACACTTTCTTCGGGTTTAAGTTTATCTAAATCAGAATGCATTAACTCCCAGTGCGCGACACTTCCACCAGTCCTATCAAATAAAGCAATTAAGTGCCGATTAACATCATCATGATATCTACTTGGAATTTTAAGAGACAGCGCTTTAGCTGCCGCGAACATCGTATCATATTTACCTTGCCGTATACCGTGCGCGCTTTTGTACGCAGCAATAAATCTATCAAGTTGCTCATTAGGCGCATTAAGTACCATAAAATCTCACGTATTAAAAAAAAGAAATTTAACTTATTTTCCGCGTTTAACGGGGACCATTCCCCGTAACCAAGCCAAGATAGTTCTACCTGTATTCGGATTAGCCGGGCCGTGCGTACGTTCTTTTGCTAGATTCAACGTACGTTCAAAGGTCGCGCGATCTTTAGCCGCAGTAACTTGGAGTAAATGTCCGACAAAAGTAGCTGCGTGGTTGGGATGGACGTCTTGAGCTGCTTCACTAATTCTACTCCAACGATTAACATCAACTGTGTTTTCCATTAATTCCGGTAAATGGTGTTCTATAGCCACTCTGCCTGCGTCTGATCTACTTAATGCCGCGTGTGTTTTTAGTATGAACTCTGCTGCGCCACTAACTGCCGCTTGGCTTTGCGCCACATTTAATTTACGATTGTTATGTTCCGATATTAATCTTCTAGCTGCACACATTTGAACTACCTTTTTACAATATAAAAATAAACTCTACTGTACTTATAAAGTCATATGCATTTTGAAGTTTTTGTCACTGGCCCGATTGAGACTAATACTTACTTAGTTTACGCTGGAAGTGAAGCGATTGTGATCGACCCGGGGCTTTCGTGCGCTAATGCTATTAACGCAAGAGCTAAAGAATTAAAAGTTGAAATTAAACTCATTGTAAACACTCATGGTCATTGGGATCACATAACCGATAATTATGCACTACAAAAACTGACCGGTGCTAAGATTGCTTGTGGAAAAGGAGATAAGAAAAGTTTATCTCAACCAAGTGATTTAGGCTGGAGACTTCCGTTTAAGTTACAACCAAGCCGAGCAGATGTTTTGCTAAAAGATGGAGACGAAGTTAAAATTTCGGCCGAAGGCCTACGAGTAATTAGCACACCAGGACATACTCCGGGCAGTATATGTCTTTATTCTAAAGAAAGTAAAATTGTTTTTACCGGGGATACTCTTTTTTCAGGAGCGATGGGTAGAACAGATTTTCTTGGAGGAGATGCGCTTTTAATTAAGAATAGCTTAAAGAAATTAGCCAAACTACCTGCAGAAACTAAAGTACTACCCGGACATGGCGAATTTACGTTGATAAAAAAAGAAAAAGAGTGGATATGAAATTATGCCGAAAAGACCAATAGAACAAGTAAAACAAATATTAGTAAGACACTTCCCTCAACACGCGAAATTCTTTGACCAAATACACGAAGAACACGGTGAATTAGGTGAAGTTGCATTACGCAGTTTTGCACAATATGAATCTCCCGCAATTTGGGCAGTGATGCATGCAGAAAAAGATGAAAGAGAAGATACAATACGCGCGATTCAAACCTATGGCCGTCAAGGCGCAGACATATTAATGAAATTTAGATCTGGATTAAAAGCACTCCAAAAATGCGAAGAACAAAAAGCAACCCCCGCAGATATTAATTTAGCGATGCAAAAAATGAACGACCATGGAGTAAACGCAGTTAAATTAATTGCAAAACATGGACTACCCGCCGTACACGCACTAACTAAACCAAATGGCCGACTATTTGGTGAATTAATTGGAATCATCCCACTAGATCAAACTAGTGGATTAATGGAAAAAATTAACGCAGGAGAAAATATAGATCGTTTATTACTTCCATTTTTAGAAAAGCGAAAGTGATTTGTTGTTCTTGAATTTCGAACTTTTATTAATAATTGCTAAAAAAGGCGCTTTGAGCAATTTTGTTCAAATTACCACCGTAGAGTTAGCGCAAGCGTTAAACGTTTCTCAGCAGACTGCGTCTAGGTGGCTGCAAGAAGCAGTTGAAAGTGGAGAAATTGAACGAAGCTCGAATGGAGTTAAGCTTAGTAGTAAAAGCAAGCAAAAGTTGAAAGAAATTAACGCCGAATTAAACGAGTTATTTACCATAAGTAAAACAATAAAACTTAAGGGCAGTGTTATGGCTGGACTTGGCGAAGGCGCGTACTACCTTTCTCGCCCGGGCTACGTATCACAGATTAAAAGTAAAATAGGCTTTGAGCCTTTTGCTGGCACATTAGATATCCGATTAGAAAGCTCGCAAGATGTTTCTAAAAAATTAGACATGTTAAAGCACCCCGGAATACGACTAGAAAGTTTTAAGGAAGATAATCGCTTCTTTGGAGGCGCTAGTTGCTATCCTTGTTTAATTAATGGTAAAATTAAAGCAGCTATTTTACAACCTGATCGAACTCATCACGGCCAAGACGTAGTAGAGTTAATTGCCCCTGCGAATTTACGTAAAACATTAAAACTAGAAAACGGAAGCCCATTAGAACTACTCATAAACGAGTAAAGCAAGCAATATTGAGTACATTTTATATATACTCAAAAATACATTATAAATACTGATTTTTTATGAATAGAATTGGAGTTGTTGATACTACTTTTGCTACCGTAAACATGGCAAAATTTGTTTTCGACGTTTTGAAAAAGGAATTACCCCACTATCAAATTGAGTACGTGACAGTACCGGGAATTAAAGACACCCCCGTAGCAGCAAAACGACTTCTAGATCGAGGTTGTGATATTGCAATTGTTCTTGGAATGCCGGGCAAAATGCCAATTGACAAACAATGCGCGCATGAAGCTTCAATTGGAATACAACACGCAATGCTAATGACAAATAAACACATACTTGAAGTTTTCATACACATGGACGAAGCAAAAAACGACGCGGACTTACATGCACTATCTAAGGATCGCGCTAGTAAACACGCATTAAATGCAGTTTGGATGCTAACTAGCCCAAAAACTATGCACGAACGCGCAGGAACTGGACGAAGACAAGGTAGAGATGACGTTGGGCCAGCTAAGGTGAAAAAATAATTTATGAAGAAAGTTAGAATTGGAATTGTATGCACTGAATTTAATGAAGCTATAATGGAAAAAATGCTAGACTCTGCTAGTTCACACGTTGAGTTTCTAAATGGAGAAGTAGCAGCGACACTAAGAGTTCCTGGCACTTGGGATATTCCTCTCGCAGCACAGACGTTGTTAGAGCAAGATTCTATTGATGCAGTAGTATGTCTTGGTACTATTATTCAAGGCGAAACTGCGCACGACGAAGTCATCGGTCATGCGACTAGTAAAACATTGCAACAATTATCCCTTGAGTTTAGTAAACCTATTGGATTTGGAGTGGCCGGGCCAAAAATGACATACAAACAAGCAGAAGCAAGAGCCGTGCCATTCGCGCAACATGCAGTAAAAACCGCAATAGAAATGCACAACCGAATCAAAAGCTTGAAAATAAAACCCACAAAAGACGAGAAACTAATTTTCCCTTTTTTCCCGTGTGTTTTTTTAGTAAATCATTTTTAAACGTTTTAGGTCATTATAGTTAAAACAATGACTAAACTATTTACAAACTGTAAAACTTACTCTTCTACTGGTTGGAAAAATCAAGATATATTAGTAGATGATTTTGGAAAAATTGCCCCCCTTGGCAGTTTAAACGCTAAAGAAGTTATCGACCTCAAAGGACAAATCGTCCTTCCGGGTTTAATTGATGTTCACGTTCATCTTCGCGACCCAGGTCAACTACACAAAGAAGATTTTTACACTGGGACAAGTGCCGCGCTTGCTGGCGGAATCACTACGGTTCTAGATATGCCAAATAACGCTACTCCTACTATTTCACAAGAAAGATTAGAAGAAAAGGAAAAACTAGCACGTGAAAAGGCGGTTTGTGATTTTGGTTTTTACATCGGCGCGACCGATAAAAACGCCAGCGAAGCTGCGAACAGTAGCGCAGTTGCGATGAAAATTTACATCGGCGCAACTACGGGAGATTTACTAGTAGATGATGAAAACCACCTAGATACATTATTCTCACAGTTTAAGCGAACTATTGCAGTTCACAGTGAAGATAACGCATGCATGAACGCATTATCCACTAAGTATGAACAAAAAGTTGAAAATCATAACAAATTTCGCGCGCCCGAATGCGCAGAAATTAGCCTAATAAAAGCAATCAAACTAACACGCAAATATAACGCCAAGTTACACGTAGCGCACATGTCTACACGACGAGAATTAGAATTAATCAAAAAAGCTAAATCCGAAGGATTACATGTAAGTTGCGAAGTTACACCACATCATTTATTTTTGAATGAAAATGTGACTACGGCTACAGGTAACTTTGCCAGAGTTAATCCTCCAATTAGAGGAGAGGATGACCGAATGGCTATGTGGGATTCTCTTTCGTATGTCGATTGTATTGCTACGGATCACGCGCCCCATACTATTCAAGAAAAAGAACAAGAATACAGTAAAGCGCCTAGTGGTATTCCTGGCCTAGAAACAACTCTTCCATTATTACTTGACGCTTATTCGAAAAACCAAATTAGTTTGGAAGAAATTGTTCGTTTAACTTCAGAAGGCCCCGCAAAAGTTTTCGGATTATATGAAAAAGGAACACTAGAAGTTGGAAAAGACGCGGATTTCGTAATAATTGATATGAATGAAAAGACTACACTGCGTAACGGGGAATTAAAGACTAAGTGTAATTGGACTATCTTTAATGGCACGGAGTGCCAAGGTAAAGTAAAGCAGGTTTACCTTCGAGGTAAATTGGTTAATGATAATGGAAAAATAATAGCAGAAAAAGGGGATGGTAAGATTGTCAAACACAAGTAATAACGTATTCGGTATTGATTTTGCGCCTGCAATTTGGAACGCTTCTGGCGCTTGGTGTATGACACCAGAAGAACTCCACGACCTTGGAAAAAGTAAATCTGGCGCAATTCTAATTAAATCTACTACTAAAGAGCCAAGAGAAGGAAACCTTAAACCACGGTATTTTGAAACTAAACTCGGCTCAATAAACTCAATGGGACTACCTAATCTAGGACCAAAAGCATACTGCGATTTAATACCCGAGCTTCGCTCATACGGCAAACCAGTCATGGCAAGCATATCCGGCATGAAACCCGAAGATAACCTTCCCATATGTACTGCGTACATGGACGCAGGTATTGATTCACTTGAAATTAACCTTTCATGTCCTAACATTGTTGGAAAACCTCAAGTTGCTTTCGACTTCGAAACTAGTCGTAAAATTTTAACAGACGTAAAGGCAATAGCAGGCAAAACTCCCGTTGGAGTAAAACTTCCGCCATACCCGGACCCAATTTTTAACATTCAAATGGCAGACATTATAAAAGAAACGAAAGTCGACTACGTAGTCTGCATCAACAGCGTACCTCACACATGCGTAATAGACGCAGATACAGAAGAGTTTGCGATTAAAAACAAATTCGGAGGACTAGGCGGAGAATACGTAAAGCCCGTAGCATTAGGACAAGTCAGGCGATTTTATGAACTTCTCGAAGGCAAAACACCCGTAATTGGTTGCGGTGGAATTACAAACGGACGAGATGCACTTGAGCATTTCCTAGCAGGCGCAAGCGCAGTACAAATCGGAACTCAATTAATGAAAGAAACTCCACTCGCATTCGAAAGAATCGAGCGTGAATTATCCCAAGAACTTGAAAAGAAAGGAGTAAAATCCGTAAAAGAATTAATCGGCAGAGCAAAACCACGTGAAACACAAATCGAAAAAATGAGAAACTACTAAAAAAAAGTGATTAGAATTTATGAATGTTGAAGAAATTGCACTAGAAATGTTTGACGCTGGAATCGTAAAGTTCGGCACGTTTACTTACAAGAGTGGACTTACAGGGCCAATTTATTTAGACCACTCAAACATCGCATGTAGCCCTAAACTTTTAGAAAAAAGCGCTCTAGCCTACACTGAAAAAATGAACGCTAACGATGTAAAGAAGATGTGCGCGGTTCCTTACAAAGCTATTGTAATTGGCAGCGTAGTAGCAATACAAAGTGGTATTCCTATGCTTTTTACTCGTAAAGAAGTCAAGGAATATGGTACGAAAAAACTAATAGAAGGAATCTACACCGCAGGTGAAGAAGTTGCGATTATTGAAGATCTTGCAACGACAGGCATTTCGATTATAGAAGTAGCACACAAATTAAGAGAAGCAGGTTTAATTGTAAAAGATGCTTTTGTTAATGTTGACCGAGAGCAAGGCGGAACGGCAAATCTTGCCAAAGAAGGCATTCAACTACACGCGAACATGACTTTAACCCAAATGCTTGACGTATACGTAAAGCACGGCAAAATTACGAAAGAAAAAAGCGAAGAAGTCAAAAAATACATCGCGCAAAATCAAAAGGTTTACTAAAGTACTGCGTTTATTTCGTCGTTCATCACGCGTAGCGCTTCGCGTGCGTGTTTTTCAAAATTATTCGGGTCATTACTCTTCTCGTACGCGTAAAGAATGCCACGAGATGAATTTACCAACGCGCCAAGTCCATCTTCGTTAAAACAATTACTCAAATCAAGCGCAGTTCCACCTTGAGCGCCATAGCCTGGGACTAAAAAGAACGAGTTAGGTAAAATAGCTCGTAGTTCTTTCATGTGACTAGTTTGAGTTGCGCCAACTACCGCGCCAATAGAACTATAACCACTTTCATCAGTGTTTTTCAAAGCTAGTTCGTTTAACCTAAGCGCTACTAAGTTACAAAGCATAGTCTGATGATTACTCGTACTAACATGTAACGCGTTTAACTTTTCTTCCTGTTGCGAAGTTAAAGCGACTTGAACGTCTTGAAAATCTAAACTACCCGGATTACTAGTTTTTACAAGAGCAAAAATTGCCTTATCATATTTTTTCGAAAGATCGGCAAAAGGATCAATTGACTCCATTCCCAAGTAAGGATTAACGGTTAGAAAGTCGCTTTCGAATTCACTGCCTTGCGCTAGATATGCAGTCGCGTACTCTTTAGCAGTTGATGGAATGTCTCCTCGTTTAGCATCTAAAATTACATGTAAACCAGCAGACTTTGCGTAATGAATAGTAGCTTTTAGTGTCGCAAGGCCTTCAATTCCAAGCGCTTCATAATACGCAGCTTGTGGTTTTACTGCTGCGCAATTATTTTTACAAGCGTCGATTATTTTCTTGTTAAAATCAAGAACCGCACTAGCAACATGCTTGCCTTCGAATAGTTCCGAAGGAATACGGTTAATATCTGGGTCGAGTCCGACAACAGCAGGGCTGCGCTTTTCTTTAATAGTTGAAATTAAACGAGAAATTAACATACAATATAAATAAGCAGCAGAAGAATTAAAAAAACACAAAGAAAAAAAAGAAGAGAAAGGGGAAAGGGGAATTTATTCTATGCTCATTTCGAGTTTGACTCTTCCGGTTCCGCATGGGATGGTTTGTCCGACTATGATGTTTTCTGCTACTCCTGTTAGTGGGTCTTTTTCTCCTTTGATGCATGCGTTGGTTAAGTGTTTGGCTGTTTCTTCGAATGCCGCTCTTGCTAGTACTGATGCTTTCTTTCCTGCAAGTCCGTGTCTTCCGATTGATTCGACGTATCCGGTTGATGTCATAGCATCTGCGATTAGCATGATGTGTCTTGGGTCGACGTCGAGATCTTGAGCTTCTAAGACTTTTTGAATTTCAACAATGATTGAGTTTCTTGCAGCTTCGATTCCGAGTACTTGTGCGATTTCGAAAGTGTCGTTGGTTGAAGTTCTTGTTGAGTCTACTGCTTCTAGTTTGAAGACTTCTTTGAGGTTTGAACCTTCAGTTGCAATTGCGTATTCGCCGCCTTCTTTCTCTAAGATAATGGCTCTTGAAATACCTGGTATTCCTCTTAGTGTTGTTTCGCGGATCTTGTTTGTCATCTTGCGAACGTTCTTTAGAGTGTCAACCTTGGGTTTGATTGTGATGGTTTTTCCACCTTGTCCTTCGTATAAGCCGTTCTTCTTTAGTTCTTCAATTATGTCTTCGAGTTTTAAGAGGCGTTCTTTGAGCGCGTCTTCGTCGAATTTAATTTGAATGGCTTTCTTTTCGAAGTCTTCTTTTACTTCAGCAACTTCGTCGAGTGTTACTTGTTCGATTTGAGCGGCTACGAGTTTAGTCTTGTTGTAGTCCTTGCTGAATTCCTTCTTGAGGTATACTTCCATAACTGCTTTCTTTGGTGTTTTTCTCGCGTCTACGATTTCTACTAGACGAGTAAAACCAAGTTGAGCAAGAGATGCTACTCCGGCGTAGTGGAAAGTTCTTAGAGTCATTTGAGTGCCTGGTTCTCCGATTGATTGAGCGGCTACTACTCCGACTGGTTCTCCGTATGCGATTGGTTTGCCGTTTGATGGGTCGATTGCGTCGTCTCCGTATTTGAATTGTACGACTTTGTTTTCAGCGTCGCGTACGGTCATGTCTTGAGCTACTACGAAGTCTTGCAAGGCGTTTACTAGACGTCTTTGCATGTATCCAGTTTTGGCTGGGTTTACTCCTTTGTCGACTACTGAGTCACGTCCTCCTGCTCCGTGTAGGAAGTATTGGACTGGTGTGATTCCGTGTGCGAATGAGTGGTTTACAAATCCACGCGCGTCGGCGGTTAAGTCTCCGCGTTTGAAGTGTGTGAGTAGTCTTTTCTTGTATCCAGAAGTTGGACGTTTTCCACGAACGGCTTGTTGGCCGACTAGTCCACACATTTGGATTACGTTGATGCTTGAACCACGAGCTCCTGATGCTGCCATCATAAGAGCAAAGTTTACTTTGGCTTTGGTGCCGAAGATGTTTACTGTGTGGTGTTTGACGTTATCCATGATGATTTTGTTTGAGTTGCTTCTTAGTCCTTCTAGGATTCCCATGATTTGTTCTTCGAGAGTTTCTTTTAGAGTTTTTCCTGGTTGTCTTACTAGTTTTCCTTCTTTGAATTTCTTGATTAGCATTCTTACTTGTTTGTATCCTTCTGCTGTTTGTGATTCGATTTGTTTTTGCGCAGCAGGGGTTAGTTCGTAGTCTGCTAGTGATAGGGTTAATCCAAATCTTGTTACGGTTACGCTTGCAAGTCTAGTTGCTTCGTCTACAAAGAGTCCAGCTGCTTTAGCTGAGAAGTCAGTTGATAGTTTTCTTACTACTTTGTTTACTATTTTAGAGTCAACGTGTCCTTCGGTTAATTTTCCTTTCTTGAAAATTACTTTGCTTCCGTCTCTTGCTTTGAATTCTCCGCTGAATTCTTCTGGTAGTAATAGTGAGAAGAGTTCTTTGCCGCTGATTTGTTTTTTGTCAACTGCTTTTTGGATTTGAGCTTGGGCGAGTAGTTCACTTGCGTCTTCGCGTGTGATACTGTCTGCGTATTTTGTGAGTACGAATAGACCGGATAAGTGATCGAGTGTTGGTACTACTAGTGGTTCTCCGTTTCTTGGTGAGAGTATTTGTTCTTCTACTTTCATTAAGCTGAATGCTTCACTTTGTGCTTCTTCGTTTTGTGGGACGTGGATGTTCATTTCGTCTCCGTCGTAGTCAGCGTTGTATGGAGCGCAGTCAGCAACGTTAAATCTGAAAGTTTTACCAGGCAATACTTTTACTTCGTGGCAAAGCATTGATACTCTGTGGAGTGATGGTTGTCTGTTGAAGATTACGTAGTCTCCATCCATTAGTTGTCTTTCGATTTGGTAACCTGGAGTAATTTCGGTTAGAATTTCTTCTAGGTTAGTTACGGTGATTTTCTTTCTCTTTCCGTCTGATTTGATTACGTAGTTGATTCTGTCAGGGTGTGCTTGTACTAGTTTTTTGATTGCTTCGATGTTCCAGTCAGTTACGTTTACTGGTACGGTTAGTTCTTTGGCAATTTCTGTTGGTACTCCGAGTTGGTTGATTGATAGTGTTGGGTCAGGTGAGATTACAGTTCTTGCTGAGAAGTTTACACGTTTACCTGAAAGGTTGTATCTGAAACGTCCTTCTTTTCCTTTTAATCTTTGGAATAGCGTTTTGAGTTGACGACCTGATCTGTGTCTTGCTGGTGGAATTCCGGCAGTTTCGTTGTCAAAGTAAGTAATTACGTGGTATTGTAAAAGTTCCCAAAGGTCCTCGATAATAAGTTGGGGCGCTCCTGCGTCGATGTTTTCTCCAAGTCTTTGATTGATACGAAGAATATCTACTAGTTTGTGCGTAAGGTCATCTTCACTTCTTTCTCCAGTTTCCAAGGTAATTGAAGGTCTTACATTTACAGGAGGTACGATTAAAGCTGTGAGTACAGTCCATTCGGGTCTAATTTTTACGCCGAGTTGTTGAAGATCAGAGTCTGGAATTCTTTCTAGACGTTCGCGTACTTCGTTTGGTAGTAATTTTCTGTCTCCTTCGTAAAGGTTAGTTGGTTTGACGAATTTGATTACTTGTTGTTTTTCACTGCAGTGAGGGCAGCTTGAAGTTTTCTTTACTGAATCTAAGTCAGTTGCGTCAGTTAATACTCTTGAACATTTTCTGCAAGTAGCTTTGAGTAATTGGTAGACCATTTTTCCAAATCCTACGTGGATTACTGGTCTTACTAGTTCAATGTGACCAAAGTGTCCGACACAAGTTTTCATGCGTCCACCACAAGTCTTACATTTAAGACCAGGGTCAACGACTCCGAGTCGTTGGTCGGCAAGTCCTCCGCCGATTGGATAACCATCTTCGTCGTATGTGTCAGGTACTGTGATTTTTACAGCCGACATTTTGCGTGTTTGTTCTGGTGAAAATATTGAAAAGCTAATTGATTCGATAACTCGCATAATACATAACCTCTTATTTTTTTTACTTCATTTACTTACGCTTGTGATTTTAGGTTTAACTTCGGTAAAATGCCGATTGACTTCAACTCATCTAAGAGTAGTTTGAAGGCGTATGACATTTCTACGTCGTCGATTTGGCCAGATTCGCAAACTGGGCAGAATTTCTTGTTTTTGACTTTGTCGTGTACTGCAAGTGATCCACATTCAAGACATACTAGTTCAGTTGTCTTGTCTGAACTGTCAATCATACGTTCTTTTAGCAAGGCGGCTGCTCCGTATCCAATGAAACAGTCACGTTCCATTTCTCCAAGACGAAGTCCTCCTTCTCTTGCTCTTCCTTCTGTTGGTTGGTGTGTGAGCATTTGGACTGGTCCTCTTGAACGAGCGTGCATCTTGAGTGATACTAAGTGGTGTAGTCTTTGGTAGTAGATTACTCCGATGAATATTTTAGCTTGGATTGGTTTGCCGGTGATTCCATCGTAGAGTGTTTCTTCTCCTGAGAATGTGAATCCGTTTTGTTCTAAGCTTTTTTCGAAGTCAGTTTGTTTGTCTCCGTGGAATGCTGTTCCGTCTTTGATTACTCCATCCATGCTTGCGGCCTTTGCGCCTAACATTTCAAGTAAGTGTCCGGCAGTCATACGACCAGGGATAGCGTGTGGGTTGATCATTAAGTCTGGAGTTACTCCATCTTTGGTGAATGGAAGGTCTGAGTGGTTGGCAAGTAATGCAATTACTCCTTTTTGTCCGAATCTTGAAGCGAATTTGTCTCCGATTTCAGGAATGAAGGTGTTTCTTACTCTTACTTTTACGAATCTGTTTCCGGCTAGTGTTTCTGAGATCATTACAGCGTCTACGATTCCTTCTTCGTTTGAACGTACTGCCATTGATGATTCTCTTCTTTTTTCTGATTCAACATCGAGTGCTGAAATTTCTTTTAAGAATCTTGGAGGTGAAGTCTTACCTACTAGCACGCTTGATGCGCCTGCGTATTCTTCTGGTGAGACGACTCCGTTAATGTCTAGTTTGCTGTAGCTTTCTGGTCCTAGGTATCCTTGTACATATTCTTGTGGTACTTCGAATTTGTCTTTTTGTCCACCTGGGTATCTTCTTTCTTCGGTTGAGTATGTTCTAATGAAGGTTGATCTTCCAAGTCCACGTTCTACTGATGATTTGTTTACGACTATAGCGTCGTTCATGTTATAACCATAGTATGATAGTACTGCTACTACGAAGTTTTGTCCTGATGGTCTTCGGAAAACTTGACCGGTTTTGTAAGCGTCAGTTTGTACTAGTGGTTGTTGTGGGTAGAATAGAATGTGACTTCTTGTTTCAGTTCTTAAGTTAAAGTTTGATGAGTATAGACCAAGTCCTTGTTTGGTGTGTTGAGCTGCCATGAGTACTCTTGGAGCCATGTTATATTCAGGGAATGGAACTTGACTTGAAGCGTAACCTAAAATAGTTGAGTTGTCGATTTCAAGGTGAGTGTAGTTAGTGTTTTCTCCTGCGCCTTCAAGGTGTTTTGGAGTTAATGCAATGAGCGTGTTTTCTTCTTCTTCACTGTCAAGGTACTCGATTATTCCTTGTCTTACTAAATCCGCCCAGGTTATTTTTCCACTTTCAAGACTTGCGACGTGTTCTTGAGTTAAGGTTGATTTTCTGTTCTTAACTACAATTAATGGTCTTCTTGCACGTCCTTCGTCAGTGTTTATGAAAAGTTCGTTTGTTGATTTGTAGAAAGCGACGTTGGTTTGAAAGTCAACTTCTCCGCTTCTTCTTTTGTCTCTCATTTCTTTAGCTAGTTTTGCTCCGTCGTCGCTAAAGCCTATGAATCTTCCGTTTATGAAAACGCTTGCTTTTTCAGTCATATATAATCATCAATCTCCGTTTATTTTCGTTTTATAATTTTAGGTTTACACCCATAGACTTAACCATTTTTTCAAGCTTGGTTTCATCTGCGCCAGTTGTGATTTCGCAAAACATTGAAAGGTTTTTGATAAGACCACAGTTTGGACCTTCTGGAGTTTCGTTAGGATCTAATCTTCCGAAGTGTGTTCCGTGAAGATCACGAGCTTTGTGGTGAGGGTGTTTCTTGGCTAGGGGGCTGGTTACTCTTCTAAGGAATGCGATTGAAGAGATGTAGTTTGCTTTGTCGATTGGTTGGCAAACTCCAGTGTGTCCTCCGACCCAGTTTCCGGTTGCGAGTGAGTATTTGATACGGTCAGTTAGCGCGTCTGGTCTTACTACGACGAACATTGAAAGTTTTCTTCCACGTACGTTTGCGCGTTCGATTTGGTATGTAATGTCTTTGACTAAGAATTGGAACGCGTATTTGAATAGATCTTCCATTAATTTGCCTGCGATCTTCAATCTCTTGTTTGCATAGTGATCTTTTGCATCTGGAGTTCTTTTCTTGTATGCGACTTTGACTGCGCGTTCAGACATTCTGCAAAGGTAGAATGCTTTGTTTAATCTGCTAGGCGCGTCTACTCCGATGTGAGGGAATAAGTAGTGGTCGAGTAGTAGTTCTGCTCTTCTTACTTGATAGTCGACTGGTTGACCGGGAGCTGCTCTTCGTCCGATTGTTTCGAGTGCTTCTCTTTTGTTCTTGGCTTCAGTTCCTTCGAAGTTGATTAGTACGTCGTTTAATACGAGTGGGTCTTCTCCGAATGCTTTGTTTATGTCATCTTCTTTGTCAAGTCCAAGTGCTTTTAGTACGAGGATTAATTCAAGTGATTTTGAGTATGATGGTAGTGTGATTGAGATTTTTCCGTCACTTGCACGATCTACTGTGCATCTTCCTCTGAAGCCTAGTCTTGTTGAGAATACTTTGGCGTTAACTTCTCCTTTGGCTTTGTCTACGCTTACGAGTACTCTGTTTGGGGCGAGGTCTTCCATTGTGATTAAACTTTTTTCAGTTCCGTTTACTACGAAGTATCCGCCTACGTCCATTGGGTCTTCTCCCATTTTGACGAGTTCTTCGCTTGTTTTGTCTGATAAGTAGCAGAGTTTGCTTTTAATCATGACTGGGATTTCTCCGATAAATACGTCCTCAGTTCTTTTTTCTACTCCCTTTACTACTAGGGTCATTTCGAGGAATACTGGCGCAGTGTAGGAAAGGTCTCTCATGCGTGCTTCCATTGGGTAGAGTGGTCTTCTTGAACCGTCTGCTTCGGTTACCATGGGGCGTTCGACGCGAAGTTTTCCTAGTTTGAGTTGTAATCCTTCTACTTGTGGTTCGATTACGGGTGATGATTCGATGATTTTTTGCATTCCTTCATCTACGAATTTGTTGTAGGAGTCTAGGAATTGTTTTACTAAACTGTTTTCTCTTAAATATTGTTTTGTCAAAGACGGATACATATCATACACTTCCAAAAAATAATTATAATTTCACTTTGAGAGGAAAAAATTGGAGTAGAAAAAAAGTAATGCGTTGTTATGCTTAGTTTGCTATTACTAAGCGGAAGTAATCTGTGTCTTCTCCGGTGGTCAAGCTTTTTCTTGTGAATTTTACTACGTCGCCGGGTTTTGGTTGCAAGAATGCGATTGCAATATCTTCTTGTATAATTAGAGGTAATTTATCGCGAGTAATTCCGAATTTTGCTTTTAGTTCATCTAGTTCTTCTTTGGTTGCAATGGCTACTTTAGGTACTAATGCGTGTTTTATTGGTTCAGTTGGTACTACTGGTATTTCTTTTACTTTTCTTGGTTTGCGAATTTTTGGTTCTTTTGCTTCTTTAGGTTCTTTTGTTTTTTTAGAATCAGAATCAGACTTTGCCATATATGTTAAAAATCCCCCTAGATAGAAAAAAACGAGTCGTTGATTTTAACTTGAAATTGCCTTGCGAAAAACGGCGTACTAAATAGTAGATGTGAAATTTTTTTTAAATTATTTTACTACTAAATAGTTAATGCACGCGCAGAAAATCAAGAGAAAATTCAAAAGCCCCGTTTAAAAATTTGCACAGCCACTAAAAGAATATAGCTTGTGCTAAAAGTGAAAAACTGCTTGAATAAATATATACAAGAATATTTAAAAAGACTCTTCTGAAGTCTTTTCTTGCTAAAGGGCAAAGAAAAGGTTTATATATGTTTAGCAACAATAAATATTTGTTAGCGGCCATAGGGAGATGGATACACCCAGTCCCATTTCGAACCTGGAAGTTAAGCATCTCTACGGCATTATGAGTACTATCTTGATGGATGGGAAAATAAGCTGCTGCTACACTATACTCATCAACTATTATTATTTTGGATTCTGGAACGACACTTTTCTTTTTTTCACACGTCGTTCACCTCTAATACTCCCCTACTGGGAGGCATAACTAATACTAAAACAAAAACTACCTACATCATTTTAAATCAGCAATTTGTACTACTTCTCGAATGTTTTAAAATGGGCAAACAAGGATTCAAAAAAGCGACACCTACTAGTAATTTTTACAAATCAAACCTAGGTAACACTACTAAACTACCTTTTTCAAAGCCAAATCCATTAGAAGTTTTAAAACAACGCGCACCTAAAAGACCTGAACGTAATCCTGCACTTAAGGAAAGAGATCGGAAGAATAAACGTTCTAGAAAACCTAAACCAAGTAGAATCCCATCGGAACTACCCGCAATAGTTAAATCAAATGAAACTAATCGATTTACACCACCTAGTCTTCAAGGCAAACCTGCAATGCGACCAATTCCAGCAGTTAAAACAGGCACTAGTTTTAGTCAAACTGCAAGCTACGGTTCGAATGATCCATATCAACTCGAAGAAACCCCAATGCCAAAACCAGTTCCACCTAAACTACCCGCCGCGGCACTTAAATCAGGAGCTAAACTTAGTTTACTTTTTGATACCGCTACCGATAAAGGAGAAGATAAAATTGATTTATCTAAAAATATGAAGCTTAGAGTTTTGATGGGCGTTCATTTAGATAAACATTATATTCGCCCACATGAAGTTGAAGCGGCGCACAATGCACAAAATGAACTAGTTAGACTTAAATTAGGTGCAAAAGGCGATAAATTTAAACTTACTCCACTCGGTCATTTTATAGGCGAAACACTAGAGCACCTGGGCAATGCGACGCTACATAGCATTAAATTAGATAAAAATGATGTACGCAGTCAAGTGCTAATAGAACATGGCCTTGTAAGAAAAGGACATGTCGAAATTGATATCAAAAAAGAGCATTTATTCAAAAATCCTCATCTCATGCAATTGTTACGTGAAGAAAATATCAATTTAGCACGTCACCCTGATCGAGTACAATTAAAATTACCTCGTTTAGTTTTTACTAAAGATGGTGCTAAATTGCACGCGTTACTTTCGGTCTTATCTCTACGTAACCGCGCAGGCACCGTAACTCCACCCCCCGTAAATGAAGCTAAACCTAAAGGCCCTAATCGACCTATTTCGCAACTTAGTAATAGTCTAGCAGATAATTTACAAAGAGACAGCGCATTTAGAAGAAAATGGGGCATTTCAACTGAGCAACTTCCAACTGTTGTCGAAGATTTAAAACGCATATCCCGCGGAGATGAAATGCCGAAATATCAGCGCCCTAGGCGAGAAACCATGACATTACCCGCCATCCCATTAGAAAAGTCTAGCAACTCACAATCGTTTTGGCGCAGAATAGCTAATGCAGCTAAAGCAGGTTTGAAGGAATTTAAACGCAGATAGATAATGTAATTTTAAATGTTGTAGCTGTAAGCTTAACAGGTGAAATCTTTTTTTAGTATGGCAAAAGTTGGTGAAGCAAAGACTATTGTTTTTGCAAACGTTGAAATTCCAAAAGCAAATCCCGAAAGTGTATCATTGAAGAGTGACTTTAAGAAAGGCGATGCTATTTTTTGCAGGATATTTTTCGGTAAAACATTCGGAGATTATGTGAAAGAATCAGGCGCAGTTTCATACGCATACAGACTATACGCAGATGGCGAAAAATACGCGTATTTTCACAGTAAGTTTTGGAATATTGACGCAGATCAAGCAGGTTGGGTTGGTTTTCAAGATGAACTAACTAGCAAAGGCGCAGGCGCTAAGTTCGATGCATTAGGACCAGGCAAACACACCATCGAAATGAAAGTTTACTTTTACGTGCCAAACCCAAACAAACAATACACCGGCCAAGTTACTGGCAAGGGTTTAGAAGTTAGAGATGCTAGTGGCACAGTCGATGGACCAGTTGCAGCTACAGGTAAATTTACATATACAGTTTAGAGTGGATTATTTATGACTAAAGTTGAATTTAAAGAAAAAATGTACAAAGGATTAAACGGCGAGAGTATCGATAAATTAACCGTTTTAATTGATGGCGCTGAAGCGCAAGAATGGCGTAAACCAGATCTTACTATGCTTCAATCCAAAGAAGATGCTCAATTGAAAAGTGATTTGAAACGCTATTTGATGGGCTCAGTTCGCGGCAAGCCAGATGAAGACAAAGTATTAGATCAAGTAGTAGCTAAAATTAAAAGTTTAAAACTTTAAACCCCTTCTTTTCCTCTTTTTTCTTACTAATTCTTGCAAAAATCACAACAAAAACACATTAAAACTGTAATTTTCACATCTAATAGCATAAGCTTTATATACTAATTCCATCATTTTAATATTATATATGTTAGAATCGCAGGAATTTGATGATTTAGATGCGAATATCTTAAAAGTTTTGCAAACTAATGCGCGGATTAGTATTGCAGATATAGCAACTAACCTCAAAGTCCCTCATTCTACTATAACCCTACGTCTTAAAAGACTCGAAGAAAAAAAAATCATCAAAGGATACAGCGTAATCTTAGATGAAAGTAAACTTGGCTTTGACCTTATCGCCGTCGGTACGCTAAAAATCAAACCCGGCAATGGCGATTTTTTTGAAAGTCTAAATAAGTACGCAGGTAAATTCAACTTACACTCAATATACCCCTTGGCAGGCGAACCTTGCGCATTCTTCACAATGAAATGCAAAAATATTGCAGATTTGCAAGAAAAATTAGAAGAAATTAGAAATTTTGAAGAAGTTCAAGAAGCAACCGCGTCAATTGCAACCAACGAATTACAAACTAAGAATTATTTTTAAAAAGAAAAAGCGTTTTGTCCCCCCTTAACGCAGAAAATCCCCCACGATTTGGAAAAAACAATACAGGCAGACCTTTTTTAAAAGAAGAGAAGAAGGAAATGAAGCCCAAAACCTTTCCAAAAAAACGAGTCTAATTATTATTTGTTTACGGTTAGCTGTTTAGTGTTTGCATCGTATTTGAATAGTTCGGCGTAGCGCGTCCATTCTACTATTTTTTTGAATGTTTTTTCTGCTTCTTTGGCAAAGAGTTCTTTTTCTAGTAGTTCAATTGCTTTGGTTTTATGCATTTTACCGCCTTTTTTACGTAGCTCCGCATGAAACTTTTCAATTAAAGGCAAAGCAGCAATTTTTTCACGTAAGAGTTTCTTGCGTTCTTGAATAGTACTTTGAATGATCTTATTACCCGTAGAAGTTAGTTCTATTTCGCCTTCAGTTACTAATACTAAGCCTAGTAATTCTGCCGCTTCTACAGTGGGGAGAATTTCATCTAGATCTAAGTCATATTCTGCCGCTATGTCATCCACATCGCACGGCCTTGGCGTGTCATTTACAATCTCAAGAAAGCCAAGTACTCGTGACATTCCTGAGTCCGGTAAGCTGTTCATATTTTAATTTTTAATTTGCCTCTTTGTTCTTATTATTTAATAAATTTCTATTCTTTTATTCGTATCTTTTACCTTAGGTTAAAAGTGTGTAAATGTCGTCAGTGTACTTAAAGAACGCTTTGCTCTTTTTGTCACGCGGTCGCTTTAAGTCTATGTCGACTACTTTTAGAATTTTTGCGGGTTTTCCTGCCATTACGATTACTTTATCCGCTAAGTAAACTGCTTCTTCAATATTGTGTGTGACCATGAGAATTGCATTAGTTGGAAACTCTTTGTATTTCCAGAGTTGTAAGATTTCATCACGAAGGTTCTCAGCAGTAAACGGATCAAGGGATGAAAAGGGTTCGTCCATACAAAGTAATTCTGGTTCAGTAGCAAGTGCTCTTGCAATGCCTGCTCTTTGTTTCATCCCACTGCTAATTTCGCGAGGGTATGCTTCTTCGTAACCATCGAGTCCTACTTTTTCTATGAATTTGAGTGCTCGTTCTTTGCGTGCTTTTTCTGAAAGGCCCATTGCTTCAAGGCCAATTGCTACATTATCCAGCACGTTAAGCCAAGGTAGTAGTGCAAATGATTGAAATACCATAGATACTTTAGGATCTGCAGGGTCGATTTCTTCGCCTGCGAATAGAATGTGCCCTTCGGTTGGTTTTTCAAGGCCGGCTATCATTCGAATTAAAGTTGACTTGCCGCAGCCAGATGGCCCTACGATGCAGATTATTTCGTTTTCTTTCATTTCGAAAGTAACGTCTTGGAATAAGGTAGAGACTTTGCTACCTTCGACGAATCTTTTCGCGACATGATTAACTGATAGTAGTGCCATTGTTTAGTAGTCAACTCTGAATTTAGTAGTAACGTAATTGTAAAGCCGATCCCACACTAGTCTATTTAGAGTGAAGATGGTTATTACCATTGCTGTAAGGGATAGTACTAGGAAGTGAACGTCCCCTGTTTTTTGTAGGGATTGAACGATTAGCGCGCCAATTCCATTTACTTGGTACGTGTTTGATCCGAATGATATGAATTCTGCTACGACTACTGCGTTCCATCCTCCGCCGATTGCGGTGATTGCGCCAGTTACAAAAGAGGGTAGTATTGCGGGTAGTACTAGTTTTGTGTAATAGAGTTTGCCTTTGAGTCCAAAGCTTTTAGCTGCTTGTTTTAAGTCGGATGGAATTGATTTGGCGCCGCCGTAAACATTGAAGAAAAGATACCACTGCATACCGGTGACTAGTAAGACAATTGCCGCGGGTTCGAAACTACTAGTTATGCTTACGACAAATGCGACTACAAGTGGAAAGAACGCGGTGGCAGGTAAGCTTGCAGTTAATTCGAATAAAGGTAGTAGAATTTTTTCTGCCTTTTTATTAGACGCTAGGTACACTGCGGCAGGTACTGCCCATATACATGAAATTGCAAAAGCGACAAGTAGCCTTAGGAATGTTACGAATATCGCGAAGGGAATTTTTTCAACTCCCGCAGGTATGATTATTAATGATCTTAAAAGAATGTAACCAAATGCTATACTAAAAATGGCAGCTAGCGCGATTACTATGGTGTGCATTGTTTTTGAAAAAATTTTAGCATCTCCAAATTTTTTAGAAGTGTATAGGTAAATTTGACAGGCTATCTTATCTGCAGTTGAAAAAATCCAGTTAATCGCGTAGTTCATTTTCTTTAGAAAAGTCCTAAAAATTGTGAAATCTCCCGCTAGACTGTCTAACACAGTATATTCTGCTGATTCTGAGTATGACTCGTATTTGAATCTTGACGCCCATACGGAAAGCGGCTTCCAAATAAGCGTATTCATCAGAAAGATTATAATTGCAAGTATAAACATTGAAAGGAAAAGCGACGCATAGTCTCCTTTTGCTGCTGAATCTACAAAGAAAGCTCCAAGCCCAGGCAACCTATAAGTCGCGTTACCAAGTGAAATTAGTTCACTAGCAAGTAAAAAGTACCAACCATTACCCCATGACAGTATACTATTGTAAACAAGCGCAGGAACTGCAGAAGGAAGGTATAGCGTTCGGTATTTCATCCAACCTTTAAGCCCGGTGGATTCTACTGCGTGCCTTACTTCGTTTGGAATTGATTTAATACTTTCATATACTGCGAAAATTAAATTCCAAACCATGCACATCCAAATTAAGAAAATCGCGGCAAGTTCAATTCCAATTCTACTCCCGTTAAACAACGTGATGAATAAAATTATCACGATAGGAAATAAACCTAGCGTAGGAACTGATTGTAGCAAGTCAAACAAGGGAATTAAGATTTTTTCCCCCCACTTTTGCGTACCTGCATAGTAGCCAAAAGAAACAGCGAAAAGTACTGAAAGGACAAAAGCGATAAACATTCGAACTAAAGAATTAGACGCGTAATACACAAGCTTAGCTAAAGTGTATGGCTCAAAATGCCACACGTAAATAGCACTGACTAGACCAATAATAAACAAAACAACAAACAAAAAATAACGTTTTTTCATTCAATACAAAAACAATTAGAAACTACGAGTATAAAAAACACTCAATACCTGCTTATACTAAACGAATTATGGTAGTTTCTAAAAAAGAATTAAACTTAGTCAAAACCGTTGTTTCTACTTCACTTGCGCAGAAAAATTGGACGAGCCTAACTAATCTACTAACGACTAACCAGGCAAATGTAATATTACTCGACTTATATTACCGGGCTAGATCCCAATCACTTGTTTATCCCCAGTTAATTCCTGTCTTTGTAGAATTAATAAAAAAACAAAACAACCTCTCTTTAACATTAAATATACTAGCCATCTACGCGCTGCATGTGGATACATCAGAAGCGTTTCCTGAGATTATTCCATGCCTAACCAGTTCAAACCTGAATATTAAAATTAACGCAACTTTTGTAATTCGAAACGCAGCAGAAGTTGGCGCAAATATAACGCCTTTTTTTGAAGTACTTAAAGAAAAACTAAGCGACTCAGATTATGATAGAGTACAGAAAATAAGTGTAAGTGAAATTGCAGCTCAAGCACTCGCGTTTGCCTTGTTAAATGAAAAAACAAAACAAAAAGCCGGTTTATTACTAGAAAATGCGCAACGTAGTAATAAAAAACGTGAAAAACGATTTGCAACCTATGCTTTAACTTACGCGTTCATTACTAGCGGCAATGCCTTGCAGTTAAACGAATTATACACCGATTGTAATAGTGAGTTAAAAATTGCAGTTATTGAAGCTATACAAAATAGAATCACAGTAAACCCAAATTGGTACCCGATTCAAAAAACTCACGAGCTTGAAATCCAACACTTACAACAATACGCGCCAGTTACACTAACCTTAGTATACGCCGCACTTAAAGAAGGAAAAAACATAAGCAAAACAGCGCAAAAACTTTTAGACTCACTTAACAAAAAAGCAAAATACGACAAAAACTACTCAAGCGCGCTAACCGAAATAACCAAACGTACTATTAACTAATTAAAGCCGCCGCTATCAATTATAAAAATAAAGCGCTCCGGCCGGGATTTGAACCCGGGTCGCAAGAGTGACAATCTTGAATGCTAGGCCTCTACACTACCGAAGCTTTTGATTAATGTTTTTTAGAGAGCAGAATTAGATTTTTTACTGTCACTTGTAAAGAAATTAAGGAGTTGGAAGGCTTTTATACGTTATGGATGAAACCATTTAAATCTATTTTTTGATTATTAGCTGGATAATCTTTAATACGCATAAAACGTTAAAGTTTTAACCATGATTAAAAGAGTTTCATTTAAAGCAAGCTTTTCCACATTGCCTAAAGTTAAGCTTACTAGTAGCGAAGCTAAGAAAAAATTTGAAGAACTAGTTGACGCAAAAGGTGGCTTTGTTCGTGGCCTTTCGGGTTTTACTGTAAACTACGAAGAACAAATGAAAAGGCTTGCAGAACTTGAAGACATACATGCGAGTAGTGTTAATGAACAAACTGCTGCGCGTTTGAAGGAAGCTGTTTTTTGTTATGTTAATGAACAGTACCTAGCGTGCATTGCCACTAGTGGAATTATCGCAGAAGAATTGGCACTAGATTTAATTGAAGATAATTTACCGGAAAAGGAAAAGAAGCTTTTAGATGTTACAGGCGCAAAACATGACCGCCGTTTAAATGTGTTATTAGAATTGAAATTGATTTCTAACGATTGTAATGCGTGGTTTCGTGAAGTGCAAAAATTAAGAAACAGATACGTACACGCGTCAAAAGAAAACCAAGACGAAAACCGACTCAAAAGAGACGCTAAGAGTTGCCTTAATAATTTAATAAAAATAATAAAAAAAGAAGGAAATTAAGAAACGTGTTGTTTTAGTAATTTAGTTACTTCCTTGCTTTTTTGCGAATACTCTTCTGAGGCAGGATCTAAGTTTTTCATAGCATCAGTTAACGAGAAGATCGTATGAATTCGATTCTTAATAAATGGATTATCTGTTCTGTCGTATTGTCTTCTTAATTCTTCTAGAGTTGGAAGTTTTTTGTTTAATTGTTCTGGCGCGCTTCCTTTAATTGCAAATCTTGTCCTATGAAATAATCGCATTAATGGACCGGGTTGTTTTTTTGTGAGTACTATTTGCGCGCCCATAAGTCCACCAACGTGTCCCACGGAGTGTGATTGCGCGGCGCTTTCTCCAGTAGTAAATCCAGGATATTTATTTTCAGCACTAGCATAAGTTAATCCGTGTTTAGCTATTTCGTTTTCAGTTTGTTTACTAAATTCTTTAACGTCTTGGTGCGCTTTTTTGCCAATCCACCCAAATAACGCCGTACCTGCAACTCCTGCTGCAGTTACTGCGCCCACAGTAAATGTTGGGGCTACTGTGAATGCGTGCGCGGCAAGCGCGGTTGGCGCGGCGATTAAGGGAACCATTCCATATCCAAATGCTCTTGCCCATCTGGCGTGTTGTGTTGCATTTGCCGCGTCTTTTACTTCTTTCGGCGTAACTTCTGGGTCAACGGGTATAACTACTCGTCGTTGCGCTCTTAGTTGTTCTTGGGTTTTTTCTCTTGGTGATAGTTTATCTACGAGTTTTTTTAATGGAGGTTCTCTTGTTTTAGTTTCACTTGCCATAAGTTAATGTTAATTCACTAATTACAAATTAACCAGTAGACAGTTAAAAATAGTTATTATTCTGTTTTAAAACGAGTAGAAAAGAGAGTGAGTCCCGACTGCCGGATTTGAACCAGCAACCGTCGGTTAACTACGTCACAAGCACGTGTTTATTGTGTGCGTGTCATGCTACAGACCGATGCTCTACCGTTGAGCTAAGTCGGGAATTAAAACTCTCTTTTCTCGTGCGTGCTGCGCACGGGAACTTTTGCACAAAAGCAAAAGTGGGTTTTTCTTTTAATGAACGTTTTCTTTTACAAAGAAAAGAAAAAGTTCAAAGTGGGGGATCTGAGATTTGAACTCAGATCAATAGCTCCCAAAGCTATCAGGCTAACCAGATTGTCCCAATCCCCCATGTTTGTTAAATTAATGTTCGTTTTAGAGTTTTGTTTGGAAAAGAAAAAGACTAGACAATTAGTAAATTTCTTGTGTAGAATTATAAGGAATGAAAGTGGTTAAAAAAGCAACGTTTTAAGGGTTATTTTTTCTTTTTGGACCCGAAGTTGCCTTTAGGCTTGGGGATTTTTAACTCTGGGTATACTGCGCTCATTAGTTCGGTTGAGATGTGTGGGTTAAAGCCACAGCGTGCGAATATTTTGGCGTAGTAGTGGTGTATTAGCATTGGAAGTTGCGCGGCGGTGGTGAACGAACTTAATGTTTTCTTTGTCGCGTCGTAGTTTTCAGCTTGCAAGAATTGTTGAAGTCTGGTTAGGTTTCTTCTTTCTGGTAGCAAAGCTAGTGTTTTGTCAAGCATTTGCTCGTAGCCTTCGGCATTTTGGCATAGTAAGCTTGGTATTTTGGCGTCGAGGGCTGCGTTCATTGATACTAGGCTTGAAAATATTTCTTTGTTTTCTGCAGTGTCGAGGTTGACTTTTTTGACTATTTGCCAATCCGCAAGACTTGCTGCGAGTCTTACTTCGTTTTTTGGTGGTTTTGCTGCTTTTGGTAATGGAAGTGTGAATGCGGAGTTGAACATTGTTGAGATGAGTGCTATTGAGGATAGTTCTGCGAGTGCTTTTTGTCTTTCTTCGTATTTTTTGAGTGCGCTTTCATCAGTTGGTTTTTCTAGTTTTAACGTGACTGCTCCGGCGGTTAGTTCGTCTAGTTGTTTTTGCTTTAACGCACCTAGTTGAGTGGTGAGTGATTTGAAGTCGGTTACTTTTGGCGCTTTGACTTTACTCGCGTCGATTGGAGCGTATTCCATAGTCTTGTTAACTGTAATCGAATAGAAGTCTGCTCCTGCTTGACTAGTCTGTTCTTTGGTTGGCGCGTTTAGGTTAGCGCTGTATTGCGCGCCTTTAAGATTTGAATATACATAGAGAACTTGTGGTAGAGCCATTAAAAAGTTAAATCACCAGAGAAATTTTTAGTATTACTTGAAGTGTATTTTTACGTATATAAAAGTATACTGCTATTTTTTTGTACGAGTTATAGTTTGCCTTCTGTTTTGAGTGTTTTGAGTACTTCTTGTGATACTGAATCTAGGTCTTCTTTTTCTAGTTGAGCTGCTGTGACCCATTTGTGTTCGTCGAGGTCTTCGTCGTGTAGGGTTAGTTTGTTTGTTGGCGCTTTAGCCGTGTAAATGAGTAAGACGTAGTGGGCGTGTTCTCCGTGTTTGTGCCTGAACTCTGCGTCAGTGAAGTCTACGAAGTGTGGTGATATGTTTAGGGCAGTGTCTTCGAATATGTTTCTAACTGCTGCGGCGTCTGGGTGTTCTGCGAAGTTAACTGTACCTCGGGGTATTTCCCAGCTTTCTTTTTTTTCTTTTTTGAGTAGGAGGTATTTGTTTTTGTGTTCTACTAGTACGGCTACTTGGACTGATTGTTTGCGGTTAGGAAAATTATGTTTCATACTTAGAAATTTACAACTAGACGTATTTAAACTTTTAGTGAAAAAAATGGTTTTTTAGAATTAGTTAAAAAAAAGAGGAGGGGGGGAATTATTGGTGGATTAGTCCTTTGAGGAATTTTACTACTGCTTCGCCTGGTCCGGTTGCTGGTTGGTATGCTCCGCCTGTGAATTTGGCTTGGCATGATCTGCATTGCCAGACTGAGTTGCCGGTGCGTTTTACGTTTGTTTTTCCGCATTGTGGGCAAGCGTGTTTAGCTCTGACGTTTTTTAGGACTTTTGCTTCGTTTTTTCTGATTGTTACTCCGTATCGTGAACCCATATTAAATATTTCAAACTCTGTTGCTTTTTTTAAAATTGTTTAGATTTTTAAGAAAAAGTGATAAAAATATAAGAAAAATACACGTATTTAAACGTATTTTAGTAGCTCGTTTTTCTTTTCAAGGCACGCGTCGATTAATTGGTCGATTTCTGCTGCTGTGAATGGAGCTTGTCCTGATTTTTGTGCTGCGCAGATGAATCCGTCTTCTGATGCTCCGAATGTTAGTCTTCCTTCTGATGCGTTTTCTTCGTCGATTGTAGCGTCGAGTACTAGTTGGCCATTAATTTTTTCGAAGGTAGTCGTGACTACTTTGTTTTTGAGTGGTAGTTTACCAGTACGTTCTTCGCGGATTAGTTTTCCGTTTTCGTATTTTGGTAAGCGAGCGTTTTGAAGAGCGATCATTGAGCCTAGTGCGGCTGCGTCGATTAGGTTTCCACTGTGATCTAGTACGTGGATGTCTATGAATACTCCTAGTACTTTGCCTTCTTCTAGGTAGAGTTTTTTGAGGTCGATTACGTTGGCTGCTCTTATGCCTCTGTCTACTACTCTTGCTAGTTCGATTGATTTTTCATCAGGTGGTCCTGAGAAGAATTGTGGGTGTGCCATTGGTGAGAATTCGCATCCTACTGCGAGTACTCCTTCGTCTGGTCTGTCTCCAAATGGAGTTGCTAGGTCTACTTTGACCGCGCAGAATACTTGCGTGTCTCCCATTTTGACCCATGCTGCTCCTTCTTGGTTTTCGTATGGGTTGATTTTGACTTCGATTGGGCGTAGTTGCATTGGAGTTCGTCCGTCTGCTCTTTGTCCTTTTGCGATTAAGTCTTTTACATAACCGGCTTTGATTTCGTCTAATATCATATAAATTTCACCTTTTGTTTTATTGCTCGTTGCCGTTTTCTACGTCTAGTAGGGCGTATTTTTCTGCGAGGGCTGCTGCTTGTTTTTCTCTTACTTTTAAGCTGGCTTCTTGTGCGAGTTTGACTGATTGTCTTACTTCGTCTGGAGTTAGGATGCCTTCGAGTTGCATTAGTAGTACGTCTCCGGTTCGTGGTGAGATTACTATTGCTGCGTCTGATTCTCCGTAGTTGTCTTCGATTTTGTCGATGTCTACTGCGAGTTTTCCGTCGATTTTACCGACTGCTACTCCACAGACTAGGTCTTTGACGGGTATTCCTGCGTCGACTAGTGCTACTGATGCGGCTGTGATTGCTGCGATTCTGGTTCCTCCGTCTGATTGGAGTACTTCCATGTGTATGTCGATTTGTGTTTTTGGGAATTGGTTTGTTAGTATTGTGTTTTCGAAGACGTGTTTTGCGACTTTTGAGATTTCGATGCTTCTGCGGTTTGGTCCGGCTCGTCCGTGTTCTTCTAGTGAGCAAAATGGCGTCATTACGTATCTTGCGTTTACGACTGCTTTGTATGGGTCAGTCATGTGTTTTGGAAATACTTCTTTGGGTCCGTAAACTGCTGCGATTATTCTGTTGTTTCCCCATTCGATTAGTGCGCTTCCGTTTGCTTGTTTTAGGACTCCGCATGTGATTTTGAGGTCGCGAATGTCAGTTAGTGTTCTTCCGCTTGTTCTTGTGCCATCTTTCATGATTAGTTGTGGCTTGTCTGTTCCTGTGTAACTCATATTATTTATTATATCACCGTAAAAATTTTTTTGTTTTTAGTTTTCTAGGTATTGTTTTATTCTGTCTGTTAGTCCGGTTGTGTGGGATTCTTTGCAGATTTTTATAATTGCGCTTAGGGCTTTGGCTGTGTCTCCGCCTTTGAGGTGGATTCTTCCGTTTTTGCCTACTGTGACTTCGCATTTGGTGTATTGTTTGATCATTGAAACCATGCTTGAATTGCGGCCGATTATTCTTGGTATTTTGACTGGTTCTACTTCGATTATTTCTCCGCCGATTAGTTTTCTTGGTTCTGCGAGGAGGGCGTTTTTAACTTCGTCTACGTTTGCTACTTTGACTAGTACTACGTCGCCTACTTTGAGTTCTTCCATTAAGTCTCTGCTTGAAACGTTTCCATTGTATGGCGCGTTTAAGTCAATTGTGTAACCGCTGAATCTTTCTTCTGCTACGATTCCTACTACGAAGTCTCCGAAGTGTGGAACGTATCTTCCTTTTAGGGGTATGATTTGGTTAGCTTTTAGTATTGATATTACAGCCGCGTATGTTTTTCCGTTTTCGCTGTATGTTCCTTCGAGGTTTCTCTCTTCATTTAAGATGAGATCTCCAGGCATTACGAACTTGCCTTGATCGTTTTCGTTCATATTTTTCATTTTCAACTCTTTTGTAATTTTTCGTTTTTCTTTTTTATAAGTTTTATAGTAGTTTGGTTTCTACTTGTCCGCTTGTTAGTTTGTTTAAGCGATCGAAGAATTCTGCTTGTACTCCCGCAGGCATTTCAAGCATAGCAACTAAGCTACCGTCGCCTGCCCATTCTTCTTTTTGTACCCCATATTCTTTGAGTAGCCCGTATGCTCTTGGCGCATGCGTTGCGGGAATTTTGACTGCGACTTTGCTTTTTTGTATTGAAATTGGTATTATTTCTCGTAAAAGTTCTATTGCGTCCATCATTTGTTCTTCTGCTGATTTGAAAGGATCGACGTTGAATCGTTTTACTTGTTCTAGCGCGTTTTCTATTCTTGTTAATGGGTGTGGTAGTTTGGTTTTTGGGTCCATTGCGTTTCTTGCAATTAAAGCTATAATTTTAACTCTTTTTTCTTCTACGAGTTTTCTTCGCTGGTCAGTTGTTAGTTGTAAGTCTCCTTCTCGCATTATCTTTTCAGAGATGGTTGAGAAGTCGGTTGTACCGAATGCTTTTTGCAAGACGGCGTCTGTTTGCCTTTCGCCTTTTTTGGCGTCTTTGAAGACTTCGTCAAACATTATGACATTTGCAAGGTCTTTTTTTGCTCCGACTTTGTAGTCGTAGCCTTTTTTTGGGTCTACGAGTATTTCGAAGTGTTCGCCTGCAATGGTCATTCGGGCGATTATTGTGTTTTCAATTCCAGACATTTAAAAAATTTCAACTTTATAGCGTTTTTAGTATTTGCGCGATTTCTTCGCGAGAGTACATTTTGCATTCTCCGTTTGAAACGTAGCATACGTCGACTACATTTTCGGATAATTTGTCTTCAGTGCTCTTTTTGAGTGCTTTGAGTGCGAGTTTGACTGTGTCGTCTTGGTTCATGCCGTCTTTGTATTCTTTTTCGAAGAGTTCTTCGACGACTTTCTTTCCGCTGCCGATTGCAGTTGCTTTGTATTCAAACAAGGCGCCGGATGGGTCGGTTTCGAATAAGTGAGGCGTGTTGCCATCTACTCCTGCGATTAAGAGTGATACTCCGTATGGGCGTACTCCTCCGAATTGAGTGTAGAATTGAATGTGATCTCCGACTTTCTTTGCTAGGACTTCTAGTGGTACGAATTCGTCGTATGTTAGGTGGTGTCTTTGGCATTCCATTCTTGCGAACTCTACTAGTTTTCTTGCGTCTGCTACTAGTCCGCTTGATGCTGCTGCGACGTTTTTGTCGATTTGGAAAATCTTTTCGTGTGATTCGCCTACGATTAGTCTGCTTGTGATTCTTTTGTGTGCTACGAGTGCGACTCCTTCTTTTCCGGCTACTCCTATTGAAGTTGCTCCGGTTCTTACTGCTTCTCTTGCGTATTCTACTTGGAATAGACGTCCGTCTGGGGAGAATACTGTGATTGCTCGGTCATATGCGCTTTGTTGTGGAGGGTACATAAAAACTTCACCTATTACCTTTTTTTGGTTAAAAAAAACTAAAAAAATTTTTTAAGCATTAGAGAAAAAAAGTCCTTAGTTTTCGAAAACTAATTACTCAGATAAACTTTAATAAATTACACTAAATAACAAGACCCAGCGCATGTTTTTCGAAGGGTTAAAAACTGTAAATTTCTTTCTCTCACTGCAAATAATATAAGACAAAAACACCTTTTAAAACCCACACGCTGTTAAGGAATCACGAGAGGTTGAATTAAGGTTAATGGGATTTTGGCGACATACTAATGGAGTACATGAATTTCATGAAGGAACTCCGGAAAAATCTAAGTTAAAACTATCAGTTAAGCCTACTGAAAAGGGCGTGGATGTTTTGTATAATCATGGTGATTTACCCCCCCATGTTAAGTTCGGAGACGATGTTGACCAATACGAGGAAAATGAGTTAGGTAAATTAACTCCACACGCTACGTATCGCATCTCTTTTGAAAGTGGCGAAATTAGAGTTACAAAGCAAGGTAAAGATGGTAAAATGGTCCCTGCGCCGGCTAAGGAGCATAGTGGATTAAATTTTGCTATCACGCAACATGTTACTACGTATCCAAATGATAACCGTAACTGGAATAAGGATCGTAAGTTGCTTGAAAAAGCACTAAGCGCACTTAAGTAGCTGTGTCTTTTAGTCTGTTGATTAGGCCGGTTGCTTTGAGGGTTTCTATTCTAACTGGTTTTTTGTGCTAGTATCTTTTTAAGGCAAATGCGGCTATTGTTTCTTCTAGCATAGCGGTCGCGCATTTTACTACTCCAGTTTGTGTTTTTTCGTTGAATTTTACTACTTGTACTGCTGCTTTTGACGCGCCTAGTTCTCCTATAAATTGAAAGACTGCTTCGTAGACTAGGTGTTTTACGGTTTCACTAGTTAGTTTTTCTTCTCCTGTGAATTTTACGAGTAAGTAACGTTTCTTTTCACGCATCATAACTTTTCGTGCTCCTTTAAGTACGCCGCGAGTGCGTTTAATGCTTTGGTTCTGTGCGAAATTTTATTTTTCACGTTTTCGCCTAATTCTAAAAAAGTACTTTCATATCCGTCTGGGATGAAAATAGCGTCGAATGGCATATTAGCCGGCGGTTGCGCAGTGGGTTTTACTATTCTACCTGTAACTTCTCCTTTGAAATACATTGGCTCGTCTTCGAATTCAGGAATGTAGGCGATTACTGTTTTGAATCTAGCTCGCTTATCTACGTCATCTGCAAGTTTTAGCAAGCCAGGAAATCCTATGCCTTTGAATACGAATTTTCCTAGCGCGCCGGGAAAGTCGTTGTATGCGTCGATGAAAAAGCCAGTGTCTTCTATTATCACTGCGTCCGTATTAACGAATAGTCGCGCGTTTTTTGCTTTTTCTGTGATTATTTTTTCTACGCTTAGTTCTTGTATCTCGGGCAAGTCTGCTGCGAACATTTCTATTTCGTAACCTAGTGGCGCTAGTATTTTTGCGGCTTCGCTTGCTTTGTGCGCATTGCCTGTTAGGAACGTGATTTTTTTCACTTTCGAATCGCCTTTTGCGCTTGCATCTTCGCTTGAGAGAATGTAAGTCCGAGCATTTGCAAGATTGCCGTTAGTTCTCTTTCGTTTTTCTCTTCGTACTTATCCTTACTGTTAAGCGTGAAAACGAAAGGCGTTTTTCTTTTAATTAGTTTTTTTAGAAAAATACGAAGGTTGTTTATTAGTTTGGCGCGGTTGACAAAACTAGAGTTAAGAATAGCCGTGATTGGAATTTCTATTGTTAGTCTTTTGCTTTCTGCTTCGTGGAGAATTTGATCATCTTTGTGAAAATTCTTCAAATTAAGCGGATTGAATAAGTTAACGTCCATTTTAATAAGCATTAGTAGAGTGAAAGAGGAATAAAAAAGAGGAGGAAAAGTTTAGTTTGTTGCTTGCATGATTACTTCGTAGTATGCGTATTGTCCGTCGTGTCCTACGTAGTATGCGTTTAGCATTGTGCAGTTTGGAAAACGTGCTTGTGCTTTGCGCATTGCGATTTTTTCTTGAGTTTGACCTGGATTCTTTAGTTTGTGTTGTCTTCCTGGTTTTCTGCCTAAGTCTGGTCTCTTTCTGCGTCTTGCTCCTTTTAAGATTTTGACTCTTGACATTACGATTTCTTTTTTGGCTTTGTAACCAAGTTCTCTGGCACGTGCTAGGTTAGTTGGTTTTTCGATTCTAACTGCTGCGCCGTCTTTGCGCCATGCTCTTACTCTTTTCTTTAGAGCTTCATCCTTCTCTTTGTATGATTTTTGGAAGGCGTCTTTCATGTATTTGTACATTCCCATAGATGGTTAACACTCTCTTGTTTGAGATTATTCTTTTTATTTAGTTCACTGCTTTCTATTCTGGACGGAAAAAGAGCTATGGTATTAACGACAACCCCGTGGTCCAACATCTAAAAAAAGCAAAAACAATTATGAAAATATACGAAGGATGAGAGTTTTTATTACCTACCTTTTCCCTTACTTTTACATATAATATGAATATTACACTTACAATGGACTGTAAAGCTCCAATTAAACTTAAATTAACGGATAAGAAGACTATCCGTCAATTGCTCGAAGAGCACAAGGTTAATCTTGAAACTGGAATCATTAAACTTAACGGAAAAATAGCCCACCCAGACAAAGAATTAACTGATAAGGATAAAGTTGAGTTTATTGGCGTAATATACGGCGGCTAGTTTTTTTCTTTTTCTTCTTGTTCTGCTTCTTTTAGTTTTTGTTGGGTTACTTTGATTGCTATTGGTAGTGTTGAGATTATTACGATTGCTGCGATTATTAGGAGGATGTATTTTTCTACGTCTGGTACTACGTTGCCTAGTACGTAGCCGACTAGTGTTAATCCTGTTGCCCATAGTAATGCGCCTACTACGTTGTACATGAAGAAGTGCGAGTATTTCATTTTGCTAATTCCTGCGACTATTGGAGCAAAAGTTCTAACAAGTGGTACGAATCTTGCGAGTACTATTGTTTTTCCTCCGTGTTTTTCGTAATAATCTTGAGCGTACTTTAAGTGTTTTCTTTTGAAATACCATGTGTCTTTTTTGCTATAAAGCGCGGGGCCTACTTTTTTACCGAAGTAATATCCAAAAGCATCTCCTATTACTGCTGCTGCGAATAGTAATGGGATTAGAATCCAAATATCTAAGTATCCTGCTGCTGCAAAAACCCCTGCAGTTAATAGGAGCGAATCGCCCGGTAAGATAAAGCCGATTAAGAGGCCGGTTTCGGCAAATATTATTAAGAAAAGTCCGGCGTAGCCTACAAGTGAGATTAATTTAGGTACATCGTATAATGTTTGAATAAGTGTGATAATTTGCTCTAACATGGCTAGTTTTTATTCCCGGAAATTTCTAAGTTATATTTAAGTAACTATTTTTAGAGTTTTAAACCGATATGACTGACGAAATTACGTGCAATAAGTGTTTAAAGCGACCCGCGCAAGTTAGACTCGAATACGGGCCTAGTGATTACTGTGCGATTTGTTTTTGTGAGCTTTTTGAAAAGAGAGTAGCTAAAGCTAATCGTGAGTTTGGTCTTCTTCGTAGAGGCGATGTAATCGGAGTTGGAGTTTCCGGTGGAAAAGATTCGGCAGCTGTACTTTACGTTTTAAACAAAATGGCAAAGCGTATTGGCGCGATTAAGATTGTGCCGATTTGTATTGATGAAGGTATCAAAGGTTATCGTGATAAAGCGATTGTAAAAGCAGAAGAGCTGTGCAGTAAACTCGGTCTTAAATTACACGTATTCACCTACAAAGATCTATTTTCAACTACAATGGATGGCATCGTAGATGTCAAAGAAGATTTAGATAAATGGAGAGGCGCATGTAGTTACTGCGGAGTATTCCGTAAGTACGCGTTGAATTTAGCTGCGCGTAAACTTAAGTGCAATAAACTTGCAATTGGGCACAATTCAGATGATACTGCGCAGACTGTGTTTATGAATTTAATGCGCAACGAACCAGAGCGCATGAATCGATTCGGGGCAACGTCGCACAAGTTTAAGCAGGAATTATTCGTGCCAAGAATTAAACCACTAGTGTATTGTCTTGAAAGGGAGTGCGCGCTGTATTGCGTACTTAAGGAATTACCTTTTCATTTACAAGAGTGCCCGCATTCTAGTGATAGTTTCAGAGGAGAAATTAAAGACATGCTTAACACGCTTGAGTCTAAGCACCCTGGAATTAAATTTAACATAGTTAAGTCTTTCTTAGCACTGCAAGCTCGCTTAGCTAAAGAAAAACTAGATGAGAAAAAGGCTAAGAATTTACAATTAGATTTAATTAAAGCAGGTAAATGTAAGGATTGTGGCGAGCACGCGTCAAGCGAATTTTGTAAAGCATGTAGCTTAAAACTAGAAATTAAAAAAGCAAAAAAGAAAAAGAAGGAAAAAAGAAGATAAGGGTTTATTCTAGTTTGTTTCCGCAACTTGCGCAGAATTTAGTTCCTTCCGTATAAGGTGTGTTGCATTTGCTGCAAGTTAATTCTGTTTTTGCCCCGCATTTTTCGCAAAACTTCGCTCCTGCTTTTAAGTCTGCTTTGCATTTTTTGCATTTAGCTTTTGGAGCTGCTTTTTTCATTGCGGCTTGCATTGCTGAGTCGGTTGCGTTTGTAGCTGCGTTTGAAGCTGCGCTGTTAACATTTCTACTAACTGAGCTTGTAACGTTGTTTATTACACTGTCAAAAATACCCATGTGTTTTTTCTCACCATTTTTTTTATTATAAAAATTTATCTAATGTAGCGAAGTACGTCTGCGGGAGTTTGGTTTTCGGTTGCTTCTACGGCAGGTAGTGCTTGCATTTGTTGTGTTTGTGGAGGTTGTGCTAGTTGAGCTAAGTTTTTCTTGGCTTTGTCTACTCTTTTCTTTAGTTTTTCGACTTTAACTTTTTTACCGGTTAGTTTACTAAAAGCAGCTACTAGTGTCGTTGCTGCTGGTTCGTCTAACTGCGCGTCTCCGGTTTCTACTAGCATACATGTACCAGTTATTCCTGCAGTTGGGGCAAGTGAAGGTAGTAGTCCTGCTAGGCCGACTATTGGCATGTAGTTGTCGATTTTTTTGGCGCCGGTTTTCTTTTCTACTTCTTTTAGTGTTTTTTTGTTTGTACCTGCGATAAATAGTCTTGGCGTGTAGGTTTTTTTGGCTTGTACTGCGCTCATTGCATCTTGTGTTACAAAGCCAGCCATTGTAGTTACGTATTTTCCGCCAATGTGTTCAAAGTAGTTTAGTACCGTTGAGGTTACTTCGTATTGTCCTTCTACTGTTAGTGGTTGTACGTCTCCTCTTAGTAATACGATGTCTTGTTTTCCTGATTTTAAGTGGTAAAACTTAAAGTTGAATGGACGTAGGAACGCGTTTTTTGTGGCTATTACTTGGTTTGGAAAATGAGGGGAGTATATTGTGGCAAAGTGTGTTGGTTCTAAACTATCGATTAAATAGTCGACTGCAAGTTTGGACGCTAGGCCAACTCCAGGTAACCCCACTAGCATTAACGCGTTTTTTAGTTTGAGTTTCTTTTTTTCTTTAACGTGACTCTTATTAAAATCAATCATATAAATAGCATACCTAATTTAATACACGTTTACTTATTTTAAACATGACACGCGCAGTGAATACACTTTCAAAAATTCTCGGAAGATATGGAGTTAAGTTTACGATTTTAAAAAATGGAGTTAAAATTCCACTTACTGCTAAAAACAACGCGGCAATTACCGCCGTAGGCGCAGAAGATGAAATGAACGCAAGTGCTGTGAATTTAGATGATGTAATTGTCAGTATGCTTCGTGAAGTTAAGTCTCAATATGAAGCGCCACATGTAGTGTTTAATTATGAAAGCCCTAAGCCCTTTGCTCAAATACATTTCTTACAGTTACCAACTAAAAATGACATACGCGTATTCGGCGCGGCGCATCGCCCCTTGTTACTTGCAGCTAAATTAAAACCCGCTGCGGCAACTGAATTACAAAAAGTTGACCATGTCGAATTAGTGGCAAAAGCTAGACCTAGACAAGTTGGTAGGTACTTACAATATTTAGAAGAAATTGCAACTGGCCATTTAGACGAGGGGGTAAAAAGTGCGGCACTTAAATTGCATGGTAAAATACTTACTCATGTGATTGCCGCGCAGCCGGAGTTTTTAGAGTACCCGAATGGTTTTTCTAAAGGAGTTAAGTTTAACTTACATTTAGCTCAGAAGAGCGACGCGTCTGGCGAGCTCGCTAAGGATAACTTGCGAAAATTAACTGAAGAGTTAATGCATTCAACTGGTTTACTTCCCAGCAGTGTTAAGGAATTATTAAAAGTCGCTCCACATAAAAAGCCGCGCCAATTTAGCGCAGAGTTAAATAAGCAGATGAAGCGTGTTCATTAGACGCCGTATTTTTCTTTGCGTCGGTATGCTGCGTATTTGTCTTCTTTTGAGTATCTGGGTGGTCTTGCGATTACGCTTGGTTTGCCGCATTTTTGGCATTTTTCTTCTAGTGTGTAAATATTGCACTCTGTGCATTTCATTAGTTTAAACATTCTTCGTGATAGTATTAAGAGAAAGAAGTGATTTTAATTATAGTGTTATGAAAAGCGAAAACGCCGTTTTAATCAAAAACTTGTACAAGTCATTCGGATCTAAAGGTAAGACGGTTAAGGCGCTTACGGATATTAATTTAGAAATTAAAACGGGCGAAGTTTTTGGGCTACTTGGGCCTAATGGCGCGGGAAAAACTACCCTTATCTCGATATTAACTGGACTTGTTAGTAAAGATGAAGGTACTTGTGTCGTTGATGGTATTGATGTTGATAATTATACGCAACTTCATAGCCGAATTAATGTAATGCGTGGCTTTAGTGGCGCTAGTCGCGGCATGAGTGCAAGTACAATGCTTGAGTATTACATGCGCTTGTATAACGTATTTGATGCCGGTAAACGGGACGCGTTGCTTAAGGAAGTTGGCCTTTGGGATCGAAAGGATCAATACGTAAGTGATTATTCTTCTGGTTTACGTCAAAGGTTCTTTTTAGCTAAGGCGCTTTGCAATAACCCAAATGTACTGTTCTTAGACGAGCCTACTGTGGGTTTGGATATTGAAGCGGCAAATGCGCTTCGGGCAAAGATTTTGGAGTTGAAAAAGCAAGGTAAGACTATTTTGCTTACTACTCATTACCTTCATGAAGCGGAGATGCTTTGTGATCGTATCGCTTTGATTAATCACGGTAGAATAATTGCGCTTGGTACTACTGCGCAATTAAAGAAACTAGTAAAGGAACGTGAAGTTGTTCGCATTTCTTGCGCTAAACCAAAAGACGCGGCTAACAAAATAGACGGGCTAAAAGGAGTGCAGAAAGTACTAGTTACAAAAGATCACGTTGATGTTACTGTAAGTGATCGGGCTGCTGCAAGGCGTGTTTTTGAAATAGCTGCTCAAAGCGAGTTTGAACCGCAAGCAGTTACAATTGTAGAACCAGATTTAGAAGAAGTTTTCACTAAATTAGTTCTAGAGAAGAAAAATAAAGGAGGCTATTGATTAAAGATGTTTAGCCGAGCACATGCACAAGTTTTGAAGGGAATTAGTACGTTACGTGCGAATAGTTTTCGTTTATTTGATATTACTATTTGGCCGTTAACTTTTCTCATATCCGTTCTTCTATTGACCGCGTTTTTAGCTAAGGATTCGAATCTTTTCGCGTTCGTTTTTGTCGGCGTTTTAGGTTGGAGAGTTTTGTACCATTTCTCTATTGAGATTACTACTCTTTACATGGACGAGTATTGGGATCAGTCGATCGATCAGCTTATGGCAAGTCCAATTCGCCTTCGTGATTTCGCAGCGGCTGGAGTTGTTTTAGCTATTATAAAAACTATGGTAGTCACGTCGATTTTTCTATTATTTTACGTGTTAGTTTTTGGCGCGCTGTCTTTCAACATGTTAACTGCAGTTCCGGCGTTGCTTGTTTTGGCTTTGTTTGGGCTTGAACTTGGTTTGATTTTTCTTGGCTGCGCGTACCTTTACGGAAGTGACTCGTTTGCGGCGAATTTTGCTATTGCAGATATGCTTAGTGTGCTTTCTGGAGCGTTTTATCCACTAACACTATTTCCCGGAATAGTACAACAAATTGCATTGATATTTCCAACTACTCAAGCGTTTAACATCGTGAAAAGTAGTTACGGACTAGGACAAGCAGATTATACATTAACAGTAATAACGTTAATCGCGTGGGGCGCAATTGCACTACTATTTAACAAATGGGCTTTTGAAAAAGCAAGACGCGACGGGAGACTACTCAAACTAAAATAAAAAGAAAAAGCGTTACGCTAGATATAATTAAAAAGAAAAAACGTCGCTTGGTTTTATTTCTTTAAGCGAGTTATTGTTGATTCGATGTCGAGTTTTTTGGCGTTGTCTTCTATGTAGCGTTCGATTTTGGTTAGTAGTTTGTCTGCTGTTTTGAAATCGTTTGATGTTAAGTCTACGTAGTATATTGGAGCGCCGATGTATGAAACATCTACTTTAACTGTTTTAGTTCCGTATTCTGAAATGTCAGTTAGTAATTTTTTGATTGTTTCTACTCCGTTTGGAGAGTAACATTTGAGTTTCAACTCTGCTCGTAAGTAGATTACTTTTTCTTTGATTTCTACTTTTGCAATTTCAGTAATTGCCGTTTTCCATGCAGCTGAGAGTTTGTCTGGTAGTTTCTTTTCGTCGTAGGCGTCTTGGAATACAGTCCAAAGGTCGCCGTATGCTTGAATTAGAATTGCTTGGACGTCTTTGATTTCGTTTTGCGCTTTGATTTTTAGAGCTGCTCTTTCTAGTAGTTTGCCTGCGCGTTTATCTAGGTTGTATTGTTCTAGTTTGCGCTTTTTGTCCATGTCGCTTGCGCGTTTGAGTGAAAGGTCGATTTGGCGTTTTTCCTTATCTACTCTTAGGACCATTGCGACTGTTTTTTGTCCTTCTTTTACGAAGTCGCGTACGTTTTTTACCCATCCGCTTGAAACTTCGGATATGTGACAGAACGCGTCTACGTTTTCGAACTCATCTAAGCTTGCGAAGAATCCGTAGGGTTGTACTTTTTTGATTGTTACGATTACTAGTTCTTTCTCTTGTACTTTTGAGAATATCGCCGGGTTTGGCGCTGAATAAGAAGGGTTGAAACTCTTGGGAGTTTCGTTTGGTGCAGGCATTGAGATTCCTATCCTAGTATTTCTTGGATGTCGCCTTGGATTCTTGCTCTTCCACCTTGTGGTGTTGCGAGGACGTTACCGCATGAATTGCAGGTAACTTGTGATTTGGCGTCTCCGAAGAATACTTGGGATGATCCACATGTGCATGTTGCTTTTACAAATCTACTCATAATTATTAAATTCACCTAATGGAGCTCGCATAGCGAGCGGGTTCTCTTTTTCCATAAATGCTTTTTCTCATACAAAAGAGAAAAAGGATTTACTTCTTGGTTTCGGCTTTTTTCTTCATTCTGCCGCTGATTACTCGTTCGTGTTTTTTCTTGCATACGACGCATTCGAGCATGATTTTGTTTCTGATTCCTTGTTTTTTGACTTTGGCTTTACCTTTGACTTTACCGTGGTAACCTGTTAGTTTACGATCGTATTTTCTTGTACCGTAGGCTAGTGTTCTACCTGGTTTGATTTTGGTTGTGGTGACTTTGACTTTTTGGTCGGTGTGCTTGTTGCAGGTTGGGCAAAAGCTTTTCATTTGTTTTGGAACTATCATGTTGAGATTAATCGTACCTCTAAAAGTATTACAGATTGTTAATTTTTCTAGTTTTTTTAAAAAAACTCGCAAAATTAGATGATATTAATAGGGAAATTACACTTTAAAAAGCCTGTCTTTATAGGTCAGTTTTAGGTTTGTTTTGCGGCTCCTCTTTTGATTAGTAGTTGCGCGTCTTTTTCGTCTAGTTGTGTGGTTTGTCCTTTGGTGAATGGGCCGATTGGGGCTCCTGCTGGGCCTACGAATTCGGGTAGGTCTATTAGTATGGTTATTTGCATTTGGCCGGTTGCGGGTGTTTGGATTGGTTTGGGTGTGTTGTTTGTGAATGTTGGTTCGGTTGCGGTTTGTGTGGTTTGGCCGGCTAGTGGTTTGGCTTTGGCTATGCTTTCTGTGTATTCTCGTAGTAGGTTGGTTGCTTTGAGGTAGAATTCTTTTTCTTGTCTTGCTAGGCCGTCGGTGTTTAGTTTTCCGTTTTGTGAGTCTCTTACTGCTCTTAGAATTATTTTTTGTAAGCGAGTGTTTAGAATGTCTTTTACTATTAGTTGGGCGTTTTCGTAGACTTTGGCGCTTTGTAAGTCGTAGCTTGTTTGTAGTTGTTTTTTGTATTGTTCGATGTAGCCGCCGTACGTGTCGTAGTAGTCTTCGGCTAGTGGCGCGAGTACGGAGTAGTGTTTTTCTGCGAGTTGTACTTTGCGTAGTTCTTCAAAGCTAAATTGACCGTCAGTCATGTTTAATTACGGGTGTTGAAAGTTTTTAATTAGGTTATGCTAGTTGTGCTTTGCCTTTGCATATGAGTGCTAGTGCTATTTGTAGGGGCGTTTCTTGGTTTTCGGTTGTGGGTTTGGTTGTAGTGTGTTCTTTTGCTGTGAAGTTGTATGTGTGTGGTTCGTTTAGTTTTATTTTGACTTTTTCGGAGTGAGAAAATGCCGACGCGGCAGTTAGTGGGTTGAAGTTGGTTAGTTGGGCGGCGTTTATTGTTTTGGCGATTAGTGCTGAGTCTCCGTGTAGTGTTTCGGGTAATCGTATGAGCCGGTGTAGGTCGAATGTGCAGGGCGCGTCTATTTGTACTGCGTTGTCGCGTGTTGTGGCGTCTAGTATGTGTTCTAGTTCTTTTTGTTTGAATGTGGCCCAGTTTCCTTGGCTGCATAGATTTTGGAATGCTTGTAGTCTTTCTGGTCCTTTTTCTTGTACGTATTTTAGCGCGGTTTGGTTTATTCTGCCTAGCCAGCCGCGGGTGTTTGCTGTGGGGCCGTTTCTTGGCGCGTTTTTGGCTTGTGCTCTTCTGGGAAATATTGAGTCTACAGTTAGGGTTTTTCCGGTTATGTAGTCTGCGATTGCGCGTCTGGCGTCGTGTGATAGTTCTTTGACTTTTTCGTTTCTAATGTGGACGTGGAAGCCTTTTGAGCCGGAGAAGTTTATGTGTAGTTCGTTTTGGGTGAATCCAAAGTCTGGTATTAGGAATTCTTCTACTAGTTTTTGCGTGTCTTGTGCTACTTTGGATATGCAGTAGTTGCAGAGGAAATCTTGGTGCGGCGCTTCTGGGTGTTTGTCTTGTGGGTATGTGTTGTCGAGGTCGAATATTAGGTCTGCTCCTTGGTATTCTTTTTTTTCCATTGGCGTGCTCCAGGGGAATTCGTAGTATGCGGTTGAAAATGACGTGTATTTTGGAGTGTTTGCTATGAGGTAGTTTTTGAGTTCGGGTTGTGTTGTGAAGCTTTTGTGTCTGAAGTCGATTTTTTTGGTGTTGCCGAATCCGAATTCGCGTTTTTCTATCGCTGGCGCAATTATGGTAGTTTTTTCGTAGTATTGTTTGAAGTGGACGGTTATGAATTGTGTTTCGTTCATTAGACGGTCGCCTCTTTGTTTTTGGTTTCGCGTTCGGTTTTTTTGCGCGCAGCGTTAGTAGTAGAGTCGTCGGTTACTAGTCCTTGGCTTTTTAGTTTTTCGTATGATAGTCTGATTGATGGGCGTTTGTAGGTCCATTCGATTGCACTTTTGGCTTCGTCTATTGTGAATTGGTTGGCGCCTTGTGAGCAGTTCTTGCAATACTCTTCGAGAACTGAAACTGCGGCTTCTTTGGATAGTCCGTCCATTTGGCAGGCGATTGCTAGGGCCATTGCGCCGTAGAATCTTTTGCCTTCTCCGACGCCTTGTAGTATTTTTTGCATGTATGGTCTTGTGAGTGCTTTGCCTTCTGCTTTGGCTTGTATTTTAGCTGGTAGCGCGTCTTTTAGCGTAGCTGCTATTGTAGTAGCTTGAGGTGGTATTGATGTTAAGTCTAAGCCGGAGTAGTCTAGTGTTTTGATTTGTGAGTAGTTTGCTATTAGTTCTGTTAGTTGTTCTGTGTTTAGTTTTACTCTTGCTTTTGCAAGGTTAGCGTTAGATAAGTCTGGCGCGATTGCTAGTAGTTCGAATACATCTACGGAGTATTCGTCTTGGTTTTCTTGCCTAAGTGACGTGATTAGATCTGCTGCTAGTTCTTGTAGTAAGTTTTCGTTTGACTTGATGATTAGTTTTACTATTTTTGCGTAATTGGTCGCAAATTCTCTTTGCACGGCGTAGTTTTGACTAGCAAAGCATAGTAGTCTTGAGTTTGCATAGAGTTTGAGACTTTCTTGTTCACTTGAAGCAGGCCATGTTCTAGCCCGTCCGGCGATTACTTGTGTTGCTAGTTCTCTTGCGTATTCTAAATCGTCTATTGAAAAGGTTAATGCAGTTGTTTTGGCTAGGGCTTTGGCTGCGTTCGAGAACGGAAAATTAAGCGCTAAATTAAACTGCATTTTAAATTACTTCTATTAGTTTAATTGAAAGGCAATATTAAAAAACAGAAACTAAGCCCTCGTTGGTTTTTTTAGAGTAAGGCGCGTAAGGAGATCGGGTTATAAATTTTACAAGTGTAGTTAATTTCAATAGTTAATTGCTTATTTTTAGGAGTGAAGTGTATTATGTCAGTGAGTAGAGATTTTGATTTTTGTAGTAAGACTTTTGACCCGCGTTTTGCTTTGAGTGGCGCAAGTCCTCAATTTGCACAGGATCGCGCATTTGAAACTAAACACCTAAAACTCGAACTAGAAGTAAATCTTGACAAAGAAACGCTAACCGGCACGTGCACAGTTGATACCCATAAGTTACATAATTTCGATAAATTTCAGTTTAACGCAGTCGATATGAAAATTAAAGGCGTTAAAGTTGATGGAAAGAAAACGGAATTCAAATACGAAAATGACTTGCTGTTAGTAGACAATAAAAACGCGAATAAAGACGAACAAGTTGTTTGTATTGAATACGAAGTTAGCAAACCTAAACTCGGTTTATTTTTCATAAAACCAGACAAAGATTACCCAAAGAAACCAATGCAAGCTTGGACGCACAGTGAAGCGCAAGAAGCTAGGTATTGGTATCCGTGTCACGATGAACCTGAAACTAAATGCACAAACGAAATCACTTTAACTGTACCCTCTGGGTTTATTGGCGTTGCTAATGGCAAGCTTGAAAAAGTTGAAGAAAAAGACGGCAAGAAAACGTTCTACTGGAAGATGAATTACCCAAATTCAACTTACTTGAATTCTTTTGCAGTTGGTAAATTTGCCGAACACAAGGAAAAATGGGGCAATGTTGATGTACAGTTTTTTGCTGAGAAGGATAAAATTGAAGACGCTAAACGCGCCTTTTCTAAGACTAGTAAATGTTTGACTGTTTTTAGTGACAAAATCGGCGTTAAGTATCCTTATGAGAAGTACGCGCAAGTAGCAGTTGCTGATTTTATTTATGGAGGAATGGAGCACACAACGTGCACTACTCAAACCGATTCAGCACTTCAAGACGTTATTTCTCGTAATGAAACTCCAGATTGGCCAGATGAACTTATGGCACATGAGCTTGCGCACCAATGGTTCGGCGATTTACTTACATGTAGAGATTGGAGTCACGCCTGGCTTAACGAGTCATTTGCTACTTACTTTTCAGCAGTGTTTACCGAAGAAGACAAAGGCAAAGATGAATTCTTATATCAACTATTCCAAGACGCGCAAGCCTATTTTGACGAAGATGCTAATGAACACCGCCGCGCGATAGTTACAGCTACTTACAAAGAGCCAAGTGACTTATTCGACCGTCATCTTTACCAGAAGGGTTGCTGCGTTTTGCATTATTTACGTAAAACTGTTGGCGATGAACTCTGGTGGAAGACAATAAATAATTACGTCATGAGTAATGCTCACAAGAATGTTGAAACTGTTGATTTAATCAACGCATTTAGATCAACCACCGGCTACA
>CAZERP010000003.1:0-1121 GCA_964514805.1 Microcaldota archaeon | reverse complement strand
CGGCCATCCTGAGTTTAAAGTGAATTACTGGTGGGATGAAAAGACCAAAAAAGCGCACGTGAGAGTTATTCAAAAGCAAAAACCAGACGGAGAAACGCCGCTATTTGAATTACTGCTTACTCTTGGTTTTGTAGTTAAAGGCAAAAACGTTGAGCAGAAGATTAAGATTGAAAAGAACGATCACACTTTTGAATACAAATTTGACGCAAAGCCAGATCTTGTAATGTTTGACCCTAACTTTGACTTACTGTTAAAGAAGGTTGATTTTAGTAAGGATAACTCAATGTGGCAATATCAACTTGAAAATTGCGAAAATCCTCTTGCTAGAATTCAAGCCGCGTACAATCTCGCTAAAGTTTCTACACTAGATAATGTTAAGGTACTCAAGAGCGCGCTTTTGAAGGATAAATACTGGGGCGTGCAATGTGAAATAGCCTCCGCGTTAGAATCTATGGAAACTGATCACGCGCTAAACGCTTTAATTGAATGTCTTGAAAAAGTTAAAGATAACCGCGTGAAAAGCGCGATTCTATCTGCAATTGGAGAATTCCACACTAGCACTGCTTTTGACGTTGCAAGAAAGTACGTTGATGTAAAAGATAGTTACGTAGTTCCAATGGCAGCACTTGCAGCTATAGGTAAATCGCAAAACGAAAAAGCGTTGGAAGTTGTAAAGAAGAACTTGGACCGTGAGAGTTTCATGGATGAAGTTCAAGCAGGTGCAATTCGCGCTTTAACTGCACTAGGTACTAAAGAAGCTATTGAATTACTTGCAGAACGAACCAAACGTGGCCATTCTGAACGTGCTCGTTTGAGTGCGATTCGTCAACTTCCAAAAACAAGTACAAACAAAGACAAAGTGCTTACAACTTTGCTTGATTTAACTAAAGACCCATACATCTTAGTGCAACTTGCTGCGGTTAATTCACTTGGAGACCTTGGCGACCCTAGAGCTAAGGATCGTTTGAAGGAGATTATGGAAGGAAAACACTTAGACTCTCGTGTAAAACGTCACGCTGAACTTTCCATTAAGAAAATTGACGCTGGAATCGACGCGCCAGGAGTGGATATCGAGAAAATGAAAAAAGAACTCGAAGATTTGCGCAAACAAAAAGAAAAGA
>CAZERP010000002.1:0-46608 GCA_964514805.1 Microcaldota archaeon | reverse complement strand
CTAAACAAAAACAAAATAAACGCAGTATATGGCGACGTGAGTGACTTAGAATTTATAAAAAGCGTAAACTTTTCAAACGCCCAAATACTACTCGCCACAACGACTAACAAAAACGCTAACCACTTGCTACTAAAAGAAGTTAAAAAACAATCAAAAAACGCAATAGTAATACTAACCGCAGAAACTGCTTATGATGCAATAGACTTATACGATGCCGGCGCAGACTACATAATACTACCACACCTAGTCGGAGGTACTCACGCGGCAATGATGCTAGAAAAATACCACATGCACGGCAAAAGCAAAATAGTTAAACAACGAGACGCTCACAAAAAAGAACTAAGCAAACTAACCAAAGGCACAAATTAGCCGTTTATATACTTCCTTAAACTAATTTAATGGTAAAAAAATGAAGCAAACTGCTTTACTTGTACTATCATTATTTTTAATAACTTCAACCGTAGCTGCGCTTACACTAATCAACTCCTGCGGAACAGATGTAAATAACCTAACTGATACTAGCTGGAGACTCAACGCAAATCTAACCAGCACAAGTACAACTTGCCTTGATCTAAACACCTCAAACGTAGACGTCGACTGCAATGGATTCACAATAAACAACACCAACTCAACACTACAACAAATAGGAATAAACGTAAGCGCAACAAACGTAACCCTTCACGGCTGCACGGTAACTGGATTTGACTACTTCGACACCGTACTATTCACAAACCATGGAAAAGCAGTACAAGTAAACGCGTCAAACTTCACATTCTACAACTCAACAATACAAAACTTCTACTATGGCGTATACCTAGCATTTGCAGACGACGCCACCGTAAATCAAACTTTTTATAATCTAAATATAATAAATTCAGCCGGCTTTGGACTGGTGGGATTCAAAAGTTCATTTGGTTCACAACCCGTTGCCAATTCAACATTCTATAACTTACATATAGAAAACTTCTCCGGACAAACCTTTTCATTCCAAAATACTAATGGAAATCTAAGAATATTCAATAATACGATCATTAATGAGTCAAGCGAATTCATCACATTAAATGGCGGCGGGAACTACATTTACAATAACACATTCTTAAACAGCCCAACAACGGCTATAACCACTTACGGTGCAAATGATCTAATCTACGACAACCAATTCACCAATGTAACTAGCGCCATACTAATATCTGGAAATAATTCAAAAGCATATCGAAACACAATAGTAAACGTTTCATCTACTGCAGGGGCAGGTATCGTAGCATTTGGCGCAAATCAACAAATATTCAACAACACATTTACAAACATGGTCCTAAACGAAGTAGCAATGGAATTCAACCTCCGCGGCGCAATAAGCGCATCAAGCGCAGACAACCTAACAACTTATAATAACGTAATCACAAACGTAACATTTGGACTCGCCGCAGTAAGCAACTCAAACGTAACCAGCATCAATGACACTCACATAAGCCCAGTCTCATACGATTACATAACACTCGGCGGAGGTATGTTACACCACTTCTCTAATATTACTATAATTAACAGTACATTTAGAGCAAACTCAAGCGGGTTAAACGTAAGTGGAAATGGCTCAATCACTGTAATGCAACCCATAAACCTAACAATCTACAACATGAGCACCCCGGTAGTAAACGAAGACTACTTTGTACTCAACAGCACCGGCGATCAACTCTACACGGGACTAACAAACACCCAAGGAACTGCCCTATTCAACCTAACTTTACTATCTGTAAATGAAAATGGAGTAACCAACCACACTCCACACAACTTCACATACGACAACGGAACCGCTGTACTATACAACCGTACAAACGTAACATACCAAAACTCCTACTTCATCGTAACAATCGGAGCAACAAACACACCCACAACGCAATGCACTACACTTTCAACTCCAAATACTGTAACTACCTTAACTGCAAACGAATCAGTAACTGACATAGTATGTTTTAACGTAACTGCACAAAACGTACAAATCAACTGCAACGGCTACTACATAAACTCTGCCGGACCAAACGCCAAATACGCAATCTTTAGCAACTCAACCAACACAACAATCACAAACTGCAACTTCCGTGACTACTCCGCTAACTCCACAAGCTACGTAGCATACAGCGAAGGAAATAACTTCACAATATACAACTCAACATTCTACAACTCAACCGGCGGCGCATATACATTCGCCAACGCAGCAAACTTCACAAACAACACATTCACACAAACAAACGGAACCGCAATCTACACCGCAGGACCAAACACAACAATACAAAACAACCTAGTATACAACACCACTCTAGAATCAAGCGCAGTAATAATCGGAGACCAAACAAACTTTGTAAACAACAACATAACCCTCGCAAGAGAAATAGGCCAAGACGAATTCGCACTAAGCGCATTCGGAACCGCAATAAACATCACAAGTAACTACATAGACTCACAAAACCTCGACATACTAGGAATCGGCGCACACTACATAAACATATCAAACAACACACTCAACTCCTCCCTTGGAGGCATACTAATAGTAAGCTCAGAAGGCGCCTACATTTCAAACAACACCTTCCAAACCTGTGCAACACACTGCATAACACTAAGATCAAACGACCTTGCATTCATAACCAAAAACACATTCACTCAAAAATCAACACAAGGAGACATCAACTTCGAAAGCACAAACAACACAAACTCATCACTAAACACATTCCAAGGTGGTATCGGATCAGTAAGCTATAACTTCACCTCTGCACAAAACAACACGATATACTCCGAAAACCTAGCCTCATCAGCAACTCCATTCTACTTAAACTACACATCAAATGTCACTGCAATAAACACAAGCTTTACTACAAGTGCTATTACCATAAACGAAAGTTCAAATCTTACAATAAAACAACCACTCAACATATCAACAAGAAACTCAACCAGCGCACTAGAAACAACAAACGTAAACATAACCAATAGCACAATACTAATCAACGGAACCAGCGACTCAAACGGACAATTCTACGCAAACATAACCACACTAATATACCTAGGAAGTATGATCCCCACCAATTACTCACAAATAAACGTCACCGCCTACAAAACAAGCTACACTACAAACTCAACAATGTTTAACCTAAACTCAACACAAAACGGCGCATACCAAACAATAACCATAGAACTAGCTGCAATTCGTCCCGCCGTAACATTCGTAAACCCAGAAAACAACTCAAACTTATCAAGCACAATAAACCTAAACGCAACAATAACAACAACACTCTGGATAAGTACCGCACAGTTCAACATCTCAAACAACACAGGAGTACAACTAACCCTTGCCGCAACAAACACAAGCACAACCAACTGGAACACAACACTAAACACAGCTACACTCCAAGATGGCAACTACACAATAACCGCAATTACAAACGATTCATCAAACAACATAAACAACACAGTAAACCTAACAATTAGAATCGATAACACCAAACCCAACATACTAAACCTACTAAACGGAACCCCCGACACAACAGCCACTACAATAACCTGGGACACAAACGAACCAGCAAACAGTACAATCACATACGGTACAACAATCCTACTCGGCTCAAGCACAACAAATAACACTAATACAACCAGTCACTCAATACCACTAACCGGACTCACATCAAGCACCACGTACTACTATAACGTAACCAGCTGCGACCTAGCCGGAAACTGCAACACAACCGGGCCATACAACTTCAACACGACTACTCCAGTAGTATCTAGCAGTGGCGGGGGCGGCGGTTCAAACGACTTCCACGACAAAAACGGCAACACAACCAACATAACCAACCTAATCATACAAAACAACACCGTATTCAAAACAAGCAGCACAAGAAACCAAACCCCGGACGCGCCACTAAACAAACCAATACGAGAAGCAACTCAACAAGAAGAAACACGCCAAGCCCCAGCGCCATTCCCTTACGAAATAATTTTACTACTAGTACTAATTCTAGCAATTGCAATCGGCGCCTACAAACTTTACCAAAACTACACTGCGCACAAATCAACTAGCAAACTAGTCGAAGAAATAAACAAATCATACGAACAACCACTCGCCAAACCACAACCTGTAGTCCAAACAATGACAAGACCAATACCTGCACAAATAGTACAACCAACCTCCGAACTACAAATTCCAATCAAACAACAACCAAACAACCAACCACAACCTACAAGCCAAACCAAAAAACCAAGTAAAATAGAACTCTACTCACAATTACCAGAAATACACACTGCCCAACAAACTGAAAAACAAGAAATTGACTGGAACATAGACGAAAGCGACAAACTAGACCTAAACATACAACAAGAAGAACTATCCCTCTCACAAAAAGCAATAAACAAAATAAAGAAAATATTCCAATAAACACCAAAACCCCCTTTAACAAACTTAAAATACCTCTGCCAACATTCTTCTTATCTACCTATGAAAAAACTCTCACTCCTAGTCATATTAATCACAATCCTACTAGCAACCATAGCTAATGCAACTACTACAATCAACGCACCAGCAGTAGACGCCAACGGAAACGGAGTAGTAACAACAATCTCCGCAACCGCAACTAGTGGGACTGGCAAAGTAAGAACAGACATATCAAACGCACTCGTAGCACAAGACACAGAACTATCAATACGACACGCAATGGCTGCCGCAACAACACTACTAAAACTCAAACCAGACAACTACGACGTAAACATCGACATAGTAGCAAACGCAGAACAAATCGACGGACCATCCGGCGGAATGGCACTAGCCCTAGTAATATACAGCGAACTAGCCAAACAAAACCTACCAAACCCCCTAAGAACAGACATGATAGTAACCGGAACAATAAACGACAAAGGAGAAATCGGACCAGTCGGAGGAGTAGAAGAAAAACTCCAAGCAGCCGCAAAAAACAAACTCAAACTAGTACTAATATCAAAAGGACAAAGCACAATCGACGCATTCGACTACGTAATATACGCAAACGAAATATCAAACGGAACAATGCAAGCAATAGAAGTCAAAAACCTAACCGAAGCAGTAACATACGCATTCACACCCAACGCAGTAACCTTCCCAAACGCGCCACAAACCGCAATAAAAACACTACAACTCAAAACAATCGACACAACACAAAAAACAACATTCCTAAAACAAATAGCACAAGACGACCTCAAACGCGCAGTAGATAACCTAGCCAAAGTACAACAAAAACTACAAAACGACACCAAACAAACCCAACGCGTAAAAGCAAACATCCGAGCAATAAACACATCAATCACAACCGCCACCAAAGCAATAGACCAAGGATACTACTACTCCGCAGCAAACACCGCATTCCTAATCAACATAAACCTAGAAACAATGCTACTACAAGACATATCACCAACACAATTCAACGCCCTACTAAAAGAAACACAGCAAACAATAAACGAATTCCAAACCACCAAACCAAACACAAACAACTTCGAAACAGTAAGCGCAGCCCAGATGCGATATACATGGGCTAAAAACAAAATACAAACCATAAAACAAGCAATACAAGAAGAACCAAACGCAAGCCCAAATGAATACCTAGAAGAAATAATAATTGCAAGAAACTGGATAAACGCAGCAAACAAAATGGCCCAATCAACACAAGCCAAACAAACAGGCGACGAACTAAATGAAAACAACATCCGCCCCTATGCACTAACCCTACTAAAACAAGCAATAGAAACAAACACAACAAACGAAGAATTCCAAGACCACATAGACACAGCTAAAATCGCAATCGCACAAAACAACTACCTCGCAGCAACCTACGACCTACAATACGCAATGGCATTCAACAAAGCAGATAATGAAATAGAACAAAACCAAACACAAGCAGCAAAAAACGCGAACATACCAATACAAAACAAATACATAAACTCAAACTCAATATGGGCCGAACTCTACTACACAAACGCGCTATATAACGTCCAACTCAGCGCACAAAACCAAGACGACTACTCGCCAAACGCACTACGCCTAATATACCTAGCACAAAACTTCGAACAAAACAAAAACCAAATACTACTCGAAGCACAAAACCCAAGGCCAACACCCGTATTCACAATACCTGAAACCAACACGACTCAAAACCAAACCACAGACGCAATACAAATACGCGTACCAAACAACTCAAAAGAAATCACCGCATCAATACAAGTCACACCCAAACAAGAACTAAACGCAGCCCAACAATTCGGACTAGCATTAATCGCAATCGCACTAATACTACTAACTGCGTTAATAATCAAAGCAAAAACCGCGCCCAAAGATGAAAAAACCAAAATACAAAAACTAGACGATGCTCTAATAGATGGAAGAATCAGCGAAAAAACTTACAAACACTTAATGCAAAAATACGCGCCAACAAAAGAAAAACCAAAAGAAAACAAAAACACAAAGAAAACGAAAAAGAAATTACGTAGCAAAACTAAAAAAACATAATGCTAGGCAAAAAAATCTTCGATCTCCTTAAAAACACTACGCGCCTATCACCTTAGACGCCCTCAATATGATTCAAAAAAAAAGACACGTAATAACAATCTCTGATTTTACAAAAGAAGACTTCGAACAAATATTCCAACGCGCAGACTACTTGCAAAAAGAAAACGTAAAAACACTCACCGGAAAAATAATCGCCACACTATTCTTCGAACCATCAACAAGAACTCGCCTATCATTCGAAAGCGCGGCACAACGACTAGGCGCAAGCACACTAGGATTCTCAGACATCCACGCCACAAGCGTAGTAAAAGGAGAATCACTAGCACACACAATCAAAATGGTAAATGGCTACGCAGACGCAATCGTAATGCGACACCCAAGAGATGGAGCCGCAAAATACGCGTCACTAATATCAAAAATACCAATAATTAACGGAGGAGACGGCGCAAACCAACATCCCTCACAAACAATGCTAGATCTCTACGCGATACGAAGTCACTTCGGTAAAATAGATGGCATCAAAATCGCAATGATCGGCGACCTAAAATACTCACGAGTACTCCACTCACTAACGACCGCCCTACGCTTATACGACGTACAAATAACATTCATAGCACCAGAAGAACTCAAAATGCCACAAAAATACACCCGCGAAAACGACATACAAACCGCGGACTTAAACGCGGCACTAAACTGCGACGTAATATACTCAACAAGAATACAAAAAGAACGATTCACAGACCTAAACGAATACAACCGACTAAAAGACACCTACCTAATCACTGAAAACTTCGTAAACCAACTAAAACCAAACGCCATAATCCTACACGCCCTACCAATCGTAAACGAAATAGATACCAAAGTCGACAAAAACCCCAAAGCAAAATACTTCAAACAAGCAAACGACGGCGTATATGTTAGAATGGCGCTACTAGACGCAATCCTCGGGTGAACACGCTTATGGAAAATGACACAAAAGAATTCAGACTAAGAAAAATACGCAACGGAACCGTACTAAACCACCTAACTGCAGGCACAGCAATGCGCGCATACCAAATACTAAAACTACCAAAAACACACCAAGACGTAGTATCAGTAATAATGAACGTAGATAGCAAAAAACTAGGCAAAAAAGACATGCTAAAAATAGAAAACATCTACCTCACCGAAACACAAACTGCGACCATCGCTCTCTTCGCGCCACAAGCCACAGTAAACATAATCGAAAACGAACAAGTCATCAAAAAATTCAACGTAGAACTACCAAACGAAATAACCGGAGTAATCGACTGCCAAAACGCAAACTGCATAACAAAATACGAACGCGACCTACAATGCACAGCAATAGTCAAAAACAAACAACCCTTACAACTACAATGCCAATACTGCGAAAACCAAATCCAACCACAAACTATTTAACTACAAAAAACCCGCGCACAAAAAATATAAAGCCCATCCCGTTAATAACTAAAACAAAAAAATAACCCCTTAGAGTGTGAAAAATTAGAAATTTGAAAAAACTAGCAGTACTACTTTCCCTAACCCTCCTAATAATACTAACAAATTCCGCAAATGCCATATTTCCCTTAACCTGCGGAGAAATAACAACCCCTGGCGTGTATACACTATCTGGACATCTAACTAGTGATGGGTCAAGCGGAGAATCAGGAATCAACCCAACTGCATGTGTTAATATTACAACAAACGACGTCGTACTAAACTGCGCAGGATACAGAATAAACTACAGCTCCTTTAACGCAACCGAAATAGGAATCGCAACAAACTCATCAAACGTCACACTACAAAACTGCGAACTCGGAGAGGGAATCGACGGCTTTTCAGCATACTCAATACTAGTAAACAACTCAGGAAACGAAATACAAAACATCACAATATACAACGTAACCGTCAATGGAACAGAAGGAATATACCTAAACAACGTAACTAACGCAAACCTAACACTCATAACCGTACGCCCAACAAACACCCCCGCAATAGGAATAGAACTAGGCGCAAACGGAGTATACAACTCAACACTAACCGACATCACAGGAAACACATCAACTAACGGAGCAAAACTAATCTACGCACTAAGATCCAACAACGTAAACATAACAAACTTCACAGGATACGTAAACGCAGGAGGCGCAGCAACCGCACTAACCTCACAATCAAACCTCACAGTAACCAACATGACCGGATCACACTACGGAAACAGCGGATCAGTAATCAAAATAAACGACGGAACAACCAACCTATACAACTCAGGCATATACGGACAATTCACCTCAATCCCCGCAGCACACTGCGCAGGAGGACGCCTAAATGCCTACAACACAATCTTCAACTCAACCGGGGGCACAGCAGCAATCAATGCCCAATGCCCAATGACCCTCGAAACAATAACTATAACTTACGGAAACCTAACAATCGGCAACGCCTCAAACGTAACACTATACAACTCAACACTAAGCACTCGCAACATAACTGCAATCTCAGAATCAAGCTCAAACCTATACGTAATACAACCACTAAACGTAACTACAACAAACTTAGATGCCAACGTTACAGTCACAAACTACTCCATACAATCACTAAACACCACAACCAAATCAGCACTATTCAACATCACCGCACTACGCGTCAACTCAACCGGAACATTCAACTTCAGCAACGTAACAATCAACGCCACCAACTCAACCGCAACAAACCAAACATATCTAATACTACAAGCACCATACCAAGGAGCATACCAAACCAGCACAATCGCACTAACAATACCAGACACAACCGCGCCAGTAATAACAATAAACCTACCCGTAAACAACACCAACCAAACAAGCGCAACACTAACCATAAACTTCTCAGTAACAGACGAAACAGCACTACACTCATGCTGGTACTCAATCAACAAAACAACAAACGTCTCAGTAGCAGGATGCGTAAACGCAACAACAAACCAAACCACCGCAACAATAACAACCGGAACAAACCAAAACATCACAATCTACGCAAACGACACAAGCGGCAACTTAGCCTCCACAATGTACACCTTCACACGAGACACAACTGCACCCCAAATCACCGCAGTCACAAACAGCTCAACATCATCAAGCGGCTTCACAATCGCCTGGACAACAAACGAACCAGCAAACTCAACACTAAAATACGGAGACACAACCGCACTACTAGACGGAACATCATCAAACTCAGAAAACGACACTGCACACTCAAGATCCGCATCAGGCCTAGACTCATCAACACTATACTACTACAACGTAACCAGCTGCGACACATCAGGAAACTGCAACACAACCGGACCATACACAATCACAACCAGCGCAGCAAGCTCAACCACCTCAAGCTCAGGCGGAAGCAGCGGCGCAAGCGCATCAACCACCAGTGCCACAAACAACCCAACAATCGCCCTAACAATCGCAGAAAACAAAGTAGGAACACTACCAGACTTCGACTCACACAAAGAAACAAGAAGAACACAAATCGGAGACAAGGGAATACTACTCTACACACACCAAAAAGAACAACACAGAATACAAGTCAAGAAAATAGAAACCGGAAAAGTAACACTAACCCTCGCATCCACTCCATTTGACGTAACACTCGCAACAGGAGAAGAAAAAACCTATGATGTAACCGGCGACAAACAAGATGACATAAAACTCAAACTAATATCAATAACCGGCAAAAACATAGTACTAGATATAACACAATACACTCCACCCAAAGCAACCACGCCAACAACAGTAAAAACCACTGCTGCAAACGCAACAAACACAAACAACACCAACTCAACAGACCTAGCACAAAACATAGTACTACCAAACACAAGCCAACTACCACTAATACCAATCGCAGTAGTAGTAATAGTAATAATCGCAGGACTAGTCTACTGGAAAACAAGAACCGCCGCGCCAAAATACCCTCTAGCAAGAAAACCACCCGGCAAAAAACTATTCTAACTCCCTTTTTTCCCTTTCTCTTCTAAAGAGTAATGTTTTTAAACCTAAACTCGAATAAATACTATATACGAAAATCAAACTACGTAGTACAATCGACTAGGTTATTGGCTTAACATAGCTATTTCTAAAAAAACCGTTTAAAACCAAAGAACAAAAAAACTACGAAAGTTCAAAAAAAAGTAATATTCAACAACTGTACAGTACGACAGTTGAAACTTTGAAAAAAACAAATAAATGTTAAAAAACATAGGTGAATTATAAAAACAATGGCAGCAAAACCACACTTAAACTTAATTTTCACTGGTCACGTCGACCACGGAAAATCAACCACAGTCGGAAGAATCTTATACGACACTGGCGCAATTGACGAAAACACAATGCGCAAACTCAAAGAAGAAGCAGCCAAACTCGGAAAAGCAACATTCGAATTCGCCTTCGCAATGGACCAACTCAAAGAAGAAAGAGAAAGAGGAGTAACCATTGACATCGCACACAAAGACTTCCACACACAAAAATACTACTTCACCATCATCGACGCACCAGGTCACAAAGACTTCGTCAAAAACATGATCACTGGAGCATCACAAGCAGACGCAGCAGTCATCGTATGCTCAGCAAAAGACGGAATCCAAGCACAAACAATCGAACACGCCTTCCTTCTCAAAGTACTCGGAGTACAACAATTCATCATCGGAATCAACAAGATGGACGCAGTAAACTACGACAAAGCAAAATACGAAGAAACCAAAGCAGCACTCGTAGCAAAACTCAAACCAATGGGATACAAAACCGAAACAATTCCATTCATCCCATACTCAGCATACGGCGGAGACAACATCGCCAAAAAATCAACAAACATGGCATGGTACGACGGAGTAACACTCGTACAAGCATTCGACAACTTAATCGAACCAAAGAAACCAACCGACAAACCACTAAGAATCCCACTCCAAGAAGTCTTCACAATCACTGGACAAGGAACAGTACCAGTAGGACGTGTTGAAGCAGGAATCCTCAAACCAAACAGCAAAGTAATCGTAATGCCAGAAGGAGTAATCGGTGAAGTAAAATCAATCGAAATGCACCACCAATCAATCCCAGAAGCAGTACCAGGAGACAACATCGGATTCACCGTAAAAGGAATCGACAAAAAAGCAATCAAAAGAGGATCAGTAGTCGGATCACCAGACAAACCACCTCTAGTAGTCGAAGAATTCACAGCACAAATCGTAGTACTAAACCACCCAACCGCAATCGGAAAGAACTACACACCAGTCTTCCACTTGCACACAGCCCAAATCGCATGCACAATCACTGAAATAATCGAAAAGAAAGATCCTAAAACCGGTGCAACAGCACAAAAGAACCCAGACTTCATCAAAACTGGAGACGTTGCAGTAGTTAGAATCAAACCAACCAAAGCAGTATGCGCAGAAAAATTCAGCGACTACCCAGCACTAGGTAGATTTGCAATGCGTGATATGGGACAAACCGTCGCAGCAGGAGTAATCCTCGACGTAACACCAAGAAAGGTATAAATACCTTTCTTCCCCTTTTTCTTTTCTACAACTAATTTTTTTCTTTTTTTCCCAACTTTTGGGAAACATTAAAAAAAGTAAGAAAAGCAACAATTCGGGAATTAAGCTTATAAGTTGATTTTTATGAGTAAGGCACGTATTAAACTAGAATCAAGACAAGTTGAGGACTTAGACCAAGTCTGCCAACAAATAAACGAAATCGCAAAACGCACAGGCGTGCCACTAAAAGGACCAATTCCCCTTCCAACAAAGAAATTAAAAATCTCTACCAGAAAGACTCCATGTGGAGATGGATCAGACACCTACGAAAAATGGGAACTAAGAGTACACAAGCGTTTAATCGAAATCGAAGCTGATGATCGCGTACTAAGAGAAGTAATGAGAATAAGAATCCCATACTCAGTACACGTCGAAATGACACTAAACTAAACTTTTTTCAACTCACTTTATTCCCTTTCTAACAACTTCTGCTAACAATTTTTGAAAATAAATGTTATTTTTTTCTTAGTGTAAACCTTTTTCTTCTATTGAGGTCCGTATTTTATTATGAAAATTATAAACCTAACCCTTTTGTTATTACTTTTAGTCGGCGCAACTAGTGCCGCTCCGAGTAATTTTAACTTCCAATTAAACCCAGTTGTTGACTTAAATGGTCAAATTAACTTAGCGCCACCAGAAATGACACACTTATACGAACAAATACACAGCAACTACGTAAACCTAATCTGGGACACACTACCACAAACAAACGCATCACTAGTCGTTTTTAGAAACAACCCCAACCCCGCAGCGCCGCCACAAATAGTCGACTTTAGAGCTAACAACGCTACTTTTGCAATAAACCATTCCGTACGGGTAACTGGACTATCTCCAGGAGTAAACTACTGGTATTCTATCGTATACTGTGCTCAAAACGGCTGGTGCAATGCAACACTCAGAAACTTCGTAACAACTGAGCCCAACGCAAACCCCCGCGCGGCAGTTCAAATAAACCAAGCAGCCCTCAAAATAAACGGCACCCTCATAAACGTATCACAAGCCCAACAAGCACTCGACATCTACGTCAACACTTGCACGCCAAAACTATCACAAGACATGTGCAAAGTAGGATTTTTAGTAAAACCCACCGGCGCACAACTACAAGTAGAACAGATTCGCAGCATGATGGATAAACTAAACTACTCATGGCTAGAAGGAACCATACTAAACGCACAAGGACGCCCAGTCCCCGTCTCAGGCGCATGTACTGAAGCTGCAATGTATTACGTAATATATGGCGGATTAGCCGGAATAGACCAAAGCGTACTCGACGCCATACACCAAAACTGCCTCTACGAAAATGGATTAGTAAACGCAGATGGAAGCTACTGCTTATATGCAGTTACTAACACTAGCGTATGTCAACAACCTGCGATAAACCAAAACCCCGGCGGGTTAAACGCACAAGGTGCTAATGCAGCTGGTAACGCTCAAGGTGGTTCTGGTTCTTCAAGTTCAGGCGGATCCGGATCAAGCAGCGGTTCAAGCTCAAACGGAGGAGCAGTCGCACCCGCAGCTCCAGCCGCTCAAGGACCTGCAAACGTAAGCATAAACGTTAACGTACAGCCAGACGTTTCCAAACCAAACAACGCCAGCAACGCAAACGCCCAACAAAACGCGACTACGCTAATTAACTCAGCGCCAATAGTTCCAGGCGTAGATAACTCAATAGTAATCGCAGCAACCGCGGCGCTAGTAATAATACTAATTGCAGGCTACGTATTTCTAACCAAAAAGAAATAACCCTTCTTCCCCCTTTTTTTTAGCATAATTTTAATACTCTACTGCTCTTCTCTTAAATTACAAACAACTAAAAAGAGGTTTTTTTAATGAAAATATACGCCCTAATTTCAATATTACTAGTTTCAGTTCTATTACTCGGCTGTTTAAACTCACCCGCCGCGCCAGTAGAACAAAACACGCTAAACTCAACTCCACTCCCTAACTCAAACACTCCAAACACTCAAACCAACACAACTACTCAAACCAGTGCGACTCAAAGCGAAAGTAAAACACTAACTTACGACTCTGCAGCGTTTTCCATACAATACCCTGCAGACTGGAAATTTGAAGAACTAAACGATGACACGTCAAACCTAAAAGAAGTAATATTCACACCAGTAGAACAAATAGACGGCGAACTAACCGGACTAACCATATCCTATCAAACGTATACTACAAGAGCGCCGCCTACACTAAAAGAAATGCACGTCATTGAACTCAACAAAGCAAACGACTACGTAACCGTAATATCAAACGAAGAAGTACAATTCCAAGGACAAACCGCAGTAAAAGCTACGTTCCAAATAACTGCCTCAGCGCTAAAAGGAACAACACAAACCGACTATCTATTCAACAAAGGCTCAACTACATTTGGAATAAGCGCGCTATACAAAGAAAACGACTCAACAACTAAACAAAAAGTAGACGCAATGCTTCAAACATTCCAAACAAAATAAACTACAAAGTGAATTGAGTGGACTTACCTTTAATTTTAAGTTCATCTCGATTCATTTCAATTTGTTCTTTACGACAATCAAAACACTTACCACAAATTGCGGGGAGTGTTTTTGATTCTTTATAATTTTTCACTGCATTCATAACCGCAGTACAAAAGTCAACTACTTCTCTAAACTTTTCACTGCTGTAAAAAACGTCAATCTCACGTACATCATTAATTCTAGTCTTAGAAATAAACACGACACGTGCTTTATGTACATTCAGCGCTTTTAAGTAAACCGTAACTTGCCGGATGTACGTTTCATTTGGCCACCACGCAATTGCCTTTTCAACATCGCCCGTAGTCTTAAACTCGTACACAACTTCACCATCAAAGCAGTCAACAAAACCATGAAACTTTAATGCGTCTACCTCGAGAGTAATTTCTTTTTCGAACTCGAGTTTAAACTCACTAGTAGCGCCCACGTTTGAAATCCACTCGTGAAGCATAGTCCCCGCTTCAAAATTCGCCAAGCTATCAACATCAAACTCTTTCAAACCCAACTTATTCAACGTACTCTGCCTAAGACACGTGCCAATCATAGACGGAGAAAAAACATGATCCTCAAGTATTCTTCCAGGCTTACGACTAGCATTCAAATAACCATCAATAGCCTTCTTCCAATCAACAACCATAATCTCAAATAAAAGAAGACGACTTTCAATTTAAAAAACAAGACGAAACCAAACTTCCAGTGAAAACTATTTACGTATAACTTCTTTTGCAATCTTCACTAATTCGCCTATTGTTTCTTTTTGTAAATCGCGATTATTATGGATAACTGTTAGTGGTAATTTTCTTGTTTTAGCAAGCGCCCTTGCGCTTAATTTATTCGCAATTACACTCCTAGAAACATCTTCCCATGTGTTTGGCCTACGAGAATCTCCTCGTATTCTCCGGTGCACTTCTTCTGGGTCAACATCCAAAAGAACCAAATGACTCGCCTTATCAACTAAGGGCTCAGCTAATGGCATTCTTAATGGGACGTCAATTAATTCATCTGGTTTACTTTTAACTGTATTAACTGCATAATGAGTACTTACAAAAACCAAGTCATGCTTACTTAAAACGGGCTTAACTTCTTTTAACACCGCGCGATTAACCCGCATTTGTTCTTTAAAATCTAAATCACTAAAACGACCAAGCTTCTTACGCGCACAATACTCGCGAATAAACTCACCCGGATCCAAATGAAAAACAGAAACTCCTTCTTCTTTAAGCTTCTGAGCCGCAAGCGCAACTAAACTACTCTTACCTGCCCCTTGCGCGCCACCAACAAAAACAAGCTTCATACAAAAAAGTAGGCGTTATTAATTAAAAAATGAGAGCGCGGGGGATGAGATTCGAACTCATGAACCCTTACGAGTACCAGTTTTCAAGACTGGCGCAATGACCGCTCTGCCACCCCCGCAAAGATACTTTCTTTTAATGAAAAGAAAGTCTCTTTGAGACTACCAAAGAAAAAACCTAAGATAGTCTAAAAGAAATGTTAGAATTAGTAAATAAATTGGGAAGTTAAAGGGATAAAAAGGCTCTCTTTAATCGCCTTATTTGCCCTTAAATAAATATCTCAAAACGTTAAGTTTGTCAATCATAGGCAGACGCGCTTTATGTGTATCATTAGCCTCTTTAATTTTAGGGTAACCAAGTGCTTCCGCTTCAGGATTACGCCCGCGAATATGTAACAAACGCTTAGCTTCAAACAAGAAAAAAGCGCCCTTCAGCCGTGAAACCGGCTTGCCATTTTCTTCAACTTTAAGTTCATTATCCCTAACAGATAATGAAATAGTAACTTTACTCCCACGCGGCAAACCATGTCGATTATGAACTACATTTTTAGTGTCCTCTGGGTCATAAACATGAATTTCCCGATGATCTTTAGAATACGTAAGCCAACCAACTTCAACATCCGCCGACCCTTCGGGAATAGTTTTAAGCAAATGGTGTCCTTTCAATTCTTCCCAACGATAATCCATTACAGCTTTAAACCCGTGCGGTATTTTTAACCTTCCTCCGTGTAATAAATTATAGATTTATAAACAAATGAATTACACTCCTGGCTCTCAACTTTTAATGCTACCCTTCGATCACAGAGCAAGCTTTGCCAAAATAATAGGGGTAAAAGACGGCGCAAAACCATCCAAAGAACAAGTAAAACAAATTGAAAATTACAAAGAGATAATCTACGACGCGTATATGAAATGCGTAGGGCAGCGAACAGTAACCAAACAAAACTCTGCCGTTCTAGTCGACTCACAATACGGCAAAACCGTGATGAAAAGAGCAGCAAAAGACGGCGTCATATTCGCCACATGTATGGAAAAAAGCGGACAAGAAATATTCGACTTCGAATACCCCGACTACAAAAAAACAATCAAAGTACTCCAACCCACAATAATAAAAGTACTCGTTAGATACAACCCAGAAAACAAAAAAACAGACAATGAATTACAACTAAAAAGACTAAAAGAACTGCACGATTACTGCAAATCAATAGCCAAACCCTTTCTCTTCGAACTCCTTGTAATACCAAACGATTTGCAACTCAAAAAGTACGGCAAAGAAAACTTCGATGCAAAAGAAAGAGCAAAACTTACGATAAGAGCAATTAACGAAATACACGCGGCAGGAATCGAACCACAAATCTGGAAAATAGAAGGCGAAGACGAAAAAGAAACAATGTATTCTGTAGTGTCTGCCGCGGTAAACCAAAAAGCCAAAACCGGAGTCATAGTCCTAGGTCGCGGGGAGAATGAGCACAAAGTAGAACAATGGCTAAACGCCGCCAAAGAAATACCGGGGGTAATAGGATTTGCAGTAGGAAGAACAGTATTCCAAACTCCGCTATTAGAACTAGCAGCAGGTAAAATTAAACGAGAACTAGCCGTAAAAAAGATTTCGGACGAGTACGCGCACTTCGTTAACTTATGGTCTAAATAACTTCTTTTAACTTTTCGCGTAGCTGTGCTTTCATTTCTTCTTCAGTGAAGTTATGATTCGCGCCATTTACTAGTAAAAATTTTTTACTTTTGTCTGCAATTAAATCAAAAAACAACTTACTTGTAGCTTGCGGGCAATACTCATCATTTTCGCTTTGAATTATAACAATGTTCTTTAGGAGATACGAAAGATCCATTAAATTCGGCATCGCCTTAAGAAAACGCGCGTTAACAATCACGCCAAAAATTTCAAGATCAGCATCAACACGTCTTTTGAACTGGCCTAGTTTTTCGCACAAGCCATACGTTTCCCGGGGATCTACAACCGGGTTAATCAAAAACACTTTGTGTAATTTCATTTCACTAGCTACAATTGCACAATCCGTGCCACCAAGCGAATGACCGCACAAAGAAATCTCCTTGTAGCCTTGAGCTTTAAGTAAATCTATTGCTTTGTGAATAACCTTAGCCTCAAAACGAGGAGAAATATCATAATAATTTCCACTACTCTCACCAGCTCCAGGCATATCCAAAGCAAGCGTCGAATAATTATTCTCAAGGAAAAACTCCTCAAACATCCTAGCCACTCGGCCATCTTTAGTATCCGCAAAACCATGCACGACAATAACAACCTTCTGCTTAGTTTTTTCCGTAAGCCTACCGGCTATGGTAAACTGCTCAATATCAAAAGTAAACGTCATAAATAATCACAATCTTGTTTTATAGTTTCCAGTATTTTCTGTTCTTTAAAAATGTTTTTTGTGCTTCTAAAAGGTCAGTGAAAAGCGCATCTTCAGTAGTGTGCAGCCGTGCGAGTAATCTGCTTGCAGTTGCGGGGCCAACGCCATACGTCTCTAACGCGAATAACGCCCTGCCGCCGTAACTAGAAATAAGACTCATCGCGCTCTGCGCGTCCTCAAGCTTATTCTTCAACTCCTTACTAAGCTTCTTACCTTGCTTACTCTTCAAAATAGCCTCTTCATACTGCTCACTAGCAATCTGTGTAGCTCCGCAGTGTACACATGCAATTTTGTCATTTAATTTTAAATCGCGAAGCGATATGGTGAAAGCGTTTTTGCAGTGAGTGCAAATTAAGCGTGGGCTTTTGTCTTTAACCGTTTCAATAAACGAAGATAGAATTGCTTCAACAGGTTCGCTTGGCGCGAATAATTCTCCAAGTCCGCCAAGGTCTAACGCGTTTTTAGCCAATGGGGAAAACTTCTCACGCAAATGCTGTATTGACTTAACGTAAACATCTCGTGTTTTAATTGCCCTCGTTACTTCAATTGTCTTATCAACATCTAATAACGTGGAATAGACTTCTTTTAGCGCTTCAAGAATAATCGGGCTATCCTTAGGAAGCTTAGCTATAATTCTCTTCAGATTTACTCCTTTAGCGTCCCACGTCTTGGAAAGAAAACCGAATCGTTTTCCAACGTGAATAAAACGACGTCTAAACGCAGGCGTGTCAAGCACAGCAGTTTCGATCAAATACTCAAGCTTAGCTGGGTCAAGACTTTTAACAATGCGTTCAATTTCAACTGCGGAAACTTCACTAGAGAAAACAAGCGTAATTGCATAACTTTGCGCGCGCACTCTAAGTGCTTTATCTTTATACGCGAGCAGTAAACCAAGTACTCTTGCCAATGTTTCGTTTACCTTTAAACCAAAAGGGGAGTGAATGACAGTAACTTCATCTTTACTCTCGATTACCATTTCACTAGTACTAGGAGTAAAGGATTTGCTTTGCGTTTCACAAAAACTCTTCAACACATTTTCTTCAGCTTTAGAAAAATAACACGTGTACTTCTCGCTTAAATTCGCGTAATGCTTCATTACGCTAAAAACATCCTGCGCCACGTCATAAGTCACGGGTATTTCTTCTCCCAACCAATCCGGCACCGCGGCGGTAAAATCACCTGCCGGTTCAACAGTAATTTCCGTTTTAACCTCGTCAATTCCATTAACTCGCCAAGGTTTACCTGCAGATATGAACACTGCGCCTTCCTTTACGTACTCTGCAACAAAACCTTCATCTAACACAGATACATTTTTACGAGTGATAGCATTTTTTACGAAAAACTTCTTCTCCGTTGCAATCATAGACACGTTCTCATAATAATACAGCCTAGTGCGGGTGCCACGAGTCGTAATAGTACTCTTTTCAAAATCAACTTCACTACCAACCGTAGCTTCTTCTTCACTTTGTTTAACTACGAATTTCTTTTCTTCTTTTAAGTCTAAAATTTTACTACTTGCAAGTTGACGCGCAACTACAAGCAACTCCTTACGGTTTAATTTTTTATACGGTTCGGATCGTTGCGCTATATCAAGCGCTTTTTGCAAAGTGACTGAATGATAATCCAAAGTTAAACCGGCTAAATAATTCGCAAGCGCATCAAAAGGCTTTTGCTGTCCCTTTATTTCTTCTAATTTACCTTCAGCTGCGCGTTTACAAATAACAACTGCTTCAATTAAATCAACTTCATCAATCGGAAGTATAGTGCCCTTAGCTTTCAAATTAAACTTATGTCCACTGCGCCCAACTCGCTGCAACAAACGAGAAACTTGCCTTGGAGATCCATATTGAATAACATGATCAATCTTACCAATATCAATACCAAGTTCCAAACTAGACGTGCAAATAACTGCTCTTAAATTTCCGTTCTCATCTTTAAACTCTTTTTCAGTATCCAAACGAGTCTCCTTAGATAATGAAGAGTGATGTACTGCAAATTTTCCACGAAGACTCTCCAAAGAAGTTAAAAAAGTTGAAAGACTCTCAGCCACGTAACGCGTATTAGTAAAAATCAAAGTACTCCTATGACTATGAATCGCGTTTTCAATTTCATAAACACGACTAGCACTTTCACTACTAGTCTTAATTAACGTTTTAATTTCCTGCGGAGCCGCTGCCGGTACTTTTACAGTTAAGTCAATTTCACGTTTTAAATCAACTTTACAAATCTCAACATCCGCGCCCAAAAAACGCGCTGCTTCTGCTTCATTACCAATAGTCGCACTCAAACCAATACGCTGAAAGCCAGGCGCTTTCTCCTCTAAACGCTCTAAATTTAAAGTAAGCGAAGTTCCACGCTTAGAACCAAACAATTCATGCAACTCATCAATAATCACATGCTTAACATTCACAAGCGAGTCACACAAAATCGGCGCAACCAAAACACTAGCAAGCGTCTCAGGCGTAGTAACCAAAACATTAGGCGGGTTAACCTTTTGCTTTTCCCTTTGACTAGACGTCGTATCACCATGCCTAACCGAAATAGTAACACCACTAGACTCACACCAAGTAGTCAGCCGCTCTGTAATATCACGATTCAAAGCCTTCAAAGGAGTAACATAAATGACCTGTATTCCCCTTAGTTCTCCCGAACTTGCGTCTTTAAGTTTTAAAATATTTGAAAGCACAGGTAAAAACGCAGTTTCCGTCTTACCAAAACCAGTCGGCGCTATAACCAAAACATTCCTACCAGTAACAATACGAGGAATTGCAGCTTCCTGAATCTTAGTAAAACTCGTAAAACCATTCCTTGCGAGTAATTCTTTTAACTTAAAATGCAACATGTTCAAAGGTCAATTTTTATTATTAAGTGTACTAAACACTAATACACTTCAAAAAAATTCTTTTTTACAAGAATAAATCTTAGAACTTTATGGAAATTAATTACTATAGTATAATCCACGGCGACTCAAAAGCATACCCTGCGCGCTGTTCGACCATAATAAACCTAGCCGGCACGCCATTTAACGACGCGCTATCTCCAATAAACCCAAAAACTCACACTCACGAAAAAGCCCCAATTTCATACTTCCTCGAAGCAGTCCTAAAAGAAAAAGAAGAAAACGGAATCGACGCAGTAGTATTCACAGCCGGCGAACCCTGCCTACAATCAAACGCACTACTACCGCTATGCCGTGAACTACAAAAAAACGGCCTAAAAGTAAAAATCGACACCAGTGGGTTTTATCCAGAAGAACTCAAAGCACTACTACCAAACGTCAACTACGTCTCACTAACAATTCAAAACAAACTCGAAGAAAACAACTACACAAAAACTCTAGGTACAATGCAATTTGCCCTGTTCTACCAAAGAATAGTACGAACATTTGCAATATTGCAAAACGCAAGCGTAATGCGAGAAGTAAAAACACCAGTAATCGGCGGCCTAAACAACAAAAAAACAACAGTAGAATACATAGCAAAAGAAATCACTCCCTTCGCTGACTTATACGTTCTAGAACAATGGACTCCTGCGACAGACTACGCACTCGCCGCAGGCTACTACCCCCCATCAAGACAAGAACTAATAGAACTAGCCGCCGCCGCTCGCAACTTCTTCCCCAAAGTAAACATACGCGCGCTACACGCAATAGAACAAGAACTAATACACCACAAACGCTGACGTGAAAAAAAAATGAACGCCGTGGATGCAAAAAAAACAATTGACCAAAGTCTAAACCAAGGACACCTAATCATGACAATCGGCACTTGCAGCGTCAAATACGAAGGAAGAGCCGCAAGCAAACTATCAAACGGAGACAGAATGCTAATAATCAAAAAAGACGGGACATTCCTCGTACACCAAAGCAAAGGAATGGCAGCTATAAACTATCAAGGCCCAGGCGCAGCAATCCTCACTAACATAGATGACTTCGGTAAATTAACCGTAAGCGCAGTACGCAAAAAGAAAGGAGAAGTATCAGAACAAATAACAGTAACATTTCAAGAAATAAGCTTTTGCCACTCATTTGACTTACAAGACGACAAAAAAATACAACTCTTCGGAACAGAACAAGACCTATCAAACCTATTAATGAACGACTTACACTTAATCGAACCAGGCTTAATTCCAGTACAACAAGAATCCCCCCTCGCCAAAGGACACATAGACATTCTCGCAAGAGACAGACACGGCGCGCTCGTAGTAATTGAAATCAAAAGACGACAAGCCGAACTAAATGCCGTTTCTCAATTGAAACGATACGTTGAGGAAGTTTCCAAAAGAAAAGACTGCAAAGTACGCGGAATGATATGCGCGCCAGACATCTCCGAAAACGCCAAAAAAATGCTCGACGGCTACGGCTTCGAATTCTACAAACTAAAATACGACGCAAGCCACGAAGACACAAAAATAAAAGGCCTAGAAAAAAAACAACAAGAACTCACACACTACTTCTAACGCTCTTCAATTCCATGCGCCTTAAGCAACTCAACGGCTCTTGCAACGCCAGGATTATTCTTCAAATAATCATCATCTTCAAAATGAGTAAAAACCAATTCACCGCTTTCTAAATCTTTAAGCACATGAACGCCACCCGAAACAACTGAATTGTGCGTGTCATAATCGCCAACATGCTGCGAAACACTAAGCAGGGGCTTAAAACGAGGATTACCTTTACCTTTATGAAAAATAACACTACTCAATTCGTGCGGCTTATTTCCAAAACTACCAATCAATTTAGTAACATCACGACTATCATGCAACTCCGTAACGGTCATATTACGAGTAAGCGTGTCAATAACCGGATGCAACTCTTCATGCCCAGCTTCAATTATAATCTCCTTTAACATATTAACCAAACCACGCTTAGAACCACTAGTAACGGTAGCATAATGTTTACCTCTCTCTTGCGCAAGTTCGTTTAACTCATTCACATTACGCAAACCATTTGACTGCAAATCCTCAACCAACTTACGAACGCCACTATGCTCATTGAAGTCAGCACTATCGGTAGCGCCATACGCAAAACTGCTCGCGCCTTTTTTAACAATAAAAACACTAGGCGCGTTATCTCCAAAACTAATCGTAATAGGAATATCTGGATTAACAAGCGATCTTTGAGTGGGCTTAAAAGTAGTTACCACAACACGATGGCTACCCACAGTACTAAAACCAAAAGCCTTAAACAACTTAACGCCGCCCACATCATGCTCATGAAATGATACATCTCGTAAATTACCTAAAATAACCTCTCCAACATCCCTAGCATTTTTGCCGTGGTGTGTAGTTAATTTACTCAAAAAACGCGCCTTAGCACTAGCCTGCTCTATACGTTCAACACTTTGATTTACTGCCATATAAAATAATCATCTTCAAAAACATTAAAGTTTAAATCCACTTACGCTATATAGATTTATGAAGATTGCTATTTCTGGACTATCCGGCTGCGGCAACACAACTGCCGTTGCAAACGTCTCTAAATTACTTAATATCCCCGCCATAAACTACACATTCAGGAACCTAGCTGCTGACAGCGACCTAACTCTAGATCAAATACAGCAACTAGCAATGAAAGACAAGACAATAGACTACCTAGTTGACAGCAAAATCATATCAATATTCGAAAAAAACAAAAACTGCGTAGTCGGAACTAGACTCGCCGCATGGCTAGTACCAGACGCGGACCTAAGAGTATGGCTACACGCCTCACCAAACGAGAGAGCCAAAAGAATACACGCAAGAGAAAAACACAAAACACTACACCAAGTCCGCATGGAAACAAACCGCAGAGACGCAGAAAACATCGCCAGATACAAAGAATACTACAAAATAGACATCACCAAAGAACGAATGGAACTAGACTTAGTAGTCAATACGGAACGACTCACGCCAAGCCAAGTCGCCGCCCTAATAGTCGCAGCAGCCAAACTCGCCGCAAACAACAACCTAAAACGCGAAAACCCCCTTTCAAAACAAATAAAAACCATCATCGCCCGTAATCTTAATAGAACAAAGCTACAAAAGCTACCTGTTTCTATACAAAAAGCAATCAAAAAATAAAAAAAACGCAATATTTAAAGGTGTAATTCTTAAAACATGACAGCAATCCAAGTAGGCGCAAAATGCATCCTAACAACCGGAAGAAGAGCAGGCCAAGAAGTCGAAATAACCGAACTAGTAGACAAAACATTCGTCAAAATCAAAGACAAAAAAGGCAAACTAAGAAGATGCAACGTAATGCACCTCGAACCAATTTAACCTTTTTTCCTTCAATTTTTACCTCTTAAAAACGCGCGTATATAAACCCAAAAACCCTATTCTAATTTAAAACTAAACAACAAAATTTTCATCGGGGGATGAAAAAAGCAGTTTTTTTTCAAGTCAAATCTAAGTTCACTACTTAGTTGACCTGTGCAAGACAAAACCCACTCTCAAACACGAGAGCGCACTTTTAACCAAACCTACCCCAAAGCGGGAGTCAAGCTTAAAAGAAACATGGTATTAGAATCAGATGTCCTACTGGCCTTATGCGGATTACTAGCCTTTTTCGTACTAAGAACAACCGGACACATCAAAAAGAAAAAACTCGGACCATAAAAATTGGCCCCAAAACCCTTCACACAAAACAACCTAAAAAAACTCGAAGCTATACCCAAGTATATCTCAATCAAAATAGCTCGAAAAAGTTGAAGCTAATACTACTTACGCAAAAAAATTCACACGATCATCCTATGCTTTTCATACTCTAATTCATACGCGGCTCTTAATTTACTATCAATAGCTTTACGTAAATCGCCATGCACATACTTACCTAATCTTGCTCTAAACTTAATTAAATCAACCCATCTACGAAATTCAGTCAAACGCTTCATTTGCGTAAAATCCACCATATGGCCCTGATCCTTACTATCAACAAGCGCATTATCTGGATTAAGATGCAAATGAGTAAAACCAGCCGCATGCAACCGCGCAATTTTGCGATACAACGTCACACATGCTTTAATCTTACGCTCGCTACTTACATTTTTGTCAAGCAAAAACACAGGCATGGGCACCGTATCTTTTTTCCAAGTAGTAATAATACCAACTTTATGCGCGTTTCTAATAAAAGCAATAGGACTCTCAACAATAGCCGCCTTCCTTTTAGCACTTTCAACTAAACTTTCAAATAAATCTTCAGCAGGCGGTTGATTCAAGTCCCCTATTCGAATCCACCTAACTGCAACGGGCATTTGTACTCCGCTTTTTTTAACTAAATTAAAACGTTCAACTTTAGGATAAATTCCAACAATATCTAATGGAGTAGAGTTTACTGTGCGAATAATCTCCTGCGCGTCAATTAAGGGTAAATGCTTAATTTCATAATTAGCGCCCCTGTATTCTACCTTACTTTCAATTAATTCCAAAGGCATAAAATGGTAACAATCTACTAATATTGTTAGTAATTTTAAATATATGATTATCCTTCGTCAAGAGAAATATATTGCCGGCAAAAAGCCATCAGAACGCAACTTAGAAGAAAAACTCCAAACAGGCGTACTCTGCGTAGACAAACCCGTAGGGCCAACAAGCCACGAAGTCTCAGCATTCGTAAAAAACATACTAGAAACTGGCAAAACCGGTCACACTGGAACACTAGACTATAACGTATCAGGAGTACTAACAATTCTATTCAACGACTCAACCAAAGCCGCCAACTACCTAGCAGACAAAGACAAAGAATACGTCTGCCTAATGACAATCGAAAAACCCCTTCCACTTAACAAAGTAGAACAAGTAATGGATAACTTCCGCGGAGAAATATACCAAACCCCGCCACTTGCAAGCGCAGTAGCCAAACGACTACGCACAAGAAAAGTACACGAACTAGAAGTAATCGAAGTAAAAGACAACTGCGTTTTGTATCGCGCAAATGTACAAGCCGGAACGTATATTCGTAACCTTTGTTTTGACTTCGGAGAACTAACTGGCGCAAAAGCCGAAATGACTGAACTACGAAGAACCAAAGCCGGAAAATTCACAGAAAAAAACTGCATAACCCTACAAGAACTATCCGACCTATGGTGGCTATACAAAGAACAAGGCAAAGATGAATTATCAAAACACATCCACAACATCGAAGACGTAACAGGCCTCAAAAAAGTAATCGTATCAGACGGAGCAATAAAACCCATAACAACCGGAGCAGACCTAGCCATTCCCGGAATCAACGCGTTATCCAAAGGAATCAAAAAAGACGAATTAGTAGCAATCTACACCGGAAAAGAAGAACTACTCTGCATAGCAAAAGCCCTAATGACAACAGAAGAAATAACCTCACAACCCAAAGGAATAGCATTCGACATAGAACGCGTAATACGAAACAACCTCTAACTAAAACCTTACCTTGTGCGGATTTTTAAACCAGTTAAACTTTCTAAATTATTTTTATTACTACCATTATAATATCTAATCATCACGTGTAAATATGGTTCAAAGTGTTCGCGCAAAAACGCATGCAAATTAGTATGCGGCACTTCTAAAACATCTTCACCACTAACTCGTTTGAGCAATCCTTTACTTGCAGCTAACTGCCTAAACTCGTGATTAAAAACAGCCGGATGCGACAAATACGTCGGAATAGACGAATTATCTTCCGAATTACCTCTATAATTTGCTACAATTGGAACTTCAACTAAACTAGTCAAATGTTCGCCCATAGACCTTTTAGTTTTTTTAGCACGTCTTTGAAGCGCATTTTCAAAACTCCGACCACTAGGAGTGTCCCTAAGCTTTCCAGGCAAAACAATCAATCTATGTACCTCGCCTTTAGCATCTACAAACCTTTTGAAGAGCTTATGCCTGCGCGCAAATTTCAAAAACTCATTTCTAAAAACCAAATCATTACTCAAGTAATGATTATCATTACCCTGCGAGCCACTTCGATATAAAACAGGAATCCCTAAAATCCGCGGCAACTCAAGTTCGCCGCCATGATAATTCTTCATCACGTCAACAAAACGCTTACCTCCCGGAATCTTTTGAAAAGCTTTATCCAAAATAACCACCGGATGACGTTTGCCATTCTTATCTTTAATTCGCTTAACTAACTTCTGCCCGTTTAAAACTTTCAAAACCTCATGCCTAAGAACAGCCGGGTGACTTAAAAAAAACTTAGGCGCGCCATCTTCATGACTCCAACGAGTCATAGTTTCATACAAAATAGGAACAGGGGTGTTTTCCATTGCTAAAAAGTTCAAAAGACCACCAGCTTTTCGAATTTCAGCCTTAAACTCATTAACAAGTAAATTACCATTGGCAAGTCTAATCACAGTGTGGGGGGTTCTATTGTTATCAGTATATGTTTTAACAAAACCATTGCGATGAGCCCATTCAAAAACAGCCATAATTACTAAGAAAAACACGCTTAGACTTTAAAACAATATATTGCGGGTTATGAAAAGATTAATCTGTTCTACTTGTTTAATAGAAAATATGGAGTTTAGGGAAATATTCGAACTACTATTTTGGGCTTTAGTTTTTCTCCTAGCAATAGCAATACCCTCCAAAGGATCCAAATAAACAAAAAAATGTTACTATTTACACTCAAAGAACAATTCGAACTACTCTTCTGGATAATCATATTCTTCATAGCAATAACCGGCACACCAAAAACAAAATAAAAAAACGAACTTTTCATACTACTAATCTTTTTAAGGCAAAAACCGTTATTTACATCCACTAAAAAAGAATTTTTTTTTAACGACTAGGTGTTAATTTATGACCGGCAAAGTAGACTTTCCCAAAATAAAAAACTCAATAGAAGAATCACTACAACTATACGAATGTCTTAAACCAATCGTAAACGAAGCTAGCGAAGTATTCTGGATATTAGACGCAAATAACCCAGATAAAATAATGTACATAAGCCCAGCCCTCACTAAACTATGGGGTTATGACCCAAAAAAAATACGCGAATCACCACAAGAATGGTTCGACGCAGTATACCTAGAAGACAAAGATCGACTAGTACAAAGCATAATGCAACTCAAACAAAACAATATACCCTATGATATTACTTATAGAATAAAAACCAAAAACGGAAAAACTGCATGGATACGTAGTATAACTAAAATAGTACAAAGTTCAGACAAAACCAAAAGAATAATGAGCATAGCAAACGACGTGACTGAACTAAAACAAAAAGAACAAGAAATAGAACAACTCAAAGCCAAACTAAAGCGCTAACGCTAAAACCCTAATAAAAAAAATGCTCCAGCCGGGATTTGAACCCGGGTTAGCGGCTTGAAAGGCCGATGTCCTTGACCGAACTAGACGATTGGAGCAAAAAAGTGATTCAAAAAATACAGTCTCTAAAAGATCACTCGTTCTGGCACATCCCCGTCAAGGAAAAAAGACGCGCTATCTGTAAACAAGTTTTCTTAAAATGACTAAAAAATTAGTAAATAAATAAGGAAAGTAAGTGTTTTTATTAACTGCGTTTAACGCCTATTTTGTGATTTCTTCGTGAATTTTCTTTAAATCAAAACTTGGTTTTTCGCCATGCGTCCACAAATTCAAACCATCTCCTGTGAAACGTGGAACTACATGCATGTGAAAATGCATGACAACTTGACTTGCTGCTTTGCCATTAGATTGAACTAAATTAACTCCATCATAATTTAACTTCTCTTTAAGCAATTTAGCAACCTTTTTACTAGCCGCTGCGACTGCTGCTAAATCACTTTGCGAAATATCACTAATACTTTCCGTATGTATTTTAGGAATTACAAGTGTATGCCCTTTGTAGACGGGATAAATGTCAAGAAAAGCAAGCGTCTTTTCATCCTCATAAATTTTATACGAAGGCAACTCGCCCTTTACAACTTTACAAAAAACACAATCAGCCATAATTAATTTCACCAAGGTAATACTTTCGCGTTTTCAAGTGCTTTAATCGCTTCTTGTGCTACTTGTTCTTTAGAAAAATTCGCGTTAATCACAACAATCTTTTCACTTGGAAACAGCTTAGGTAACTCAAGATACTTCTCCTTAAGTTTTTCCATAAATTCTCTTTTTTCAAACTTCTCTCCTGCCTTCGACCCACCGCGATTCTCGCCATTCATACGTGAAAGTGCAACTTGTACGTCTACATCTAAAACAATCGTTAAATCAGGAATCAAAACGCCCGTATGTGCCGCATGTATGTCATCTACAGATAAACCTTGAGTTTGTTGAAAAACATAAGTAGAATACTTATACCTGTCACACAAAACAACGTAGTCTTTATCTAATGCAGGCTTTATGTGCTCCTTACAATGCCACTTACGATCATCCGTATATAATTTCAAACACAACTGTGCATTTTTATATGGATCCGATTCATTAGCTAATAGCTCACGTGCTTTACTACCAATCGGGCCAAAAGTCGGCTCACGAGTTAAAAGCAAATGATCGTACTTTTTACTTTTACCCATAATGTATTCTTGCAAGCGCATCATCACGTTGCCCTTACCTGCGCCATCAATACCTTCAATAACAATAAAAACGCCCTTCATTATTTCAAAAAAACACCTTTTACAAAATTAAAGTAAGCAAACTGCCTACAATTGGAATAGAAAGATTATCATCAACTCTCAATGGAAGAATTTCAACAACCGCTAAAACCGCGGCTAAAACAAAAGCTTTCTCCATAGGAACAAAAAGACTACCTGCGATAAAACCAGCGACTATAAATGCGGCAGTTCCTTGAATTGACTTTTTAGAATTAAAACTAAACTTACGCGTACCAAAACGAACACCTATAATAGTAGACGCGGCATCTGCAACTGCAAGAATTGCAACCACTGCAAAAGCATCTTGAAGCGGTCTAGAAAACAGAAGCGTAAACATTACTCCAAGACAAAGACTCAACGCGCCCCTGCCGATAAGATCCCCGCTGCGTTCTAAATGAGAGATGCGCTTAACCAAAAAACTAAGACGATTACTTTGAACAAAACTAAATAGCACAATGCCCGCAATCAAAACAACACTCAAAATAAGAACCGCGACCTCAAAATCAAAAACATAAAACAGCGCAATTCCAAAAACAGCGCTCAAAAAATGAACAACTTGACGTATACTTTCATTTCTAGCCTGTTTTACCTTTTCTAAGTTCTTAATTAGTAAATCACGAATCAAAATAGCCGAAATAACTCCAAGAACCGCTCCGGCGACAATTTGAGGAAAACTATGTAAACCAGTCAAAACGCGCATAATCGAAGCATAAAGCGCAAAAATAAGTGCAGGTAAAAACATTTCAGTGCCAATAAGTGCAAAAGCAATTGCAAAAGTCACACTAGCATGACTAGATGGAAAACCAAAATCAGAATTACATTCCAGTAGTCCTGCGCATGGCCTTGCTTCATGATAGATGCTCTTTAAAGCAATCGACAAAACCCCAGCTAACAAAAGAGATAAGAGCAAAACTTTGACGGTTTTAACGTCCTTTTTAACAAAATAAAAGTAAAGCGCCAAAACCAAAAACACAAGCGGCAACACAAGAAAAACAAAATACGCGTCCGCAATAGGTACGTCAAGTAAACGCACTAGTGAATTTTGCGAAAAAGAAGATAAAAACGAGGTTACGTCCATAAAGAATAGCAACAATATTAACACAAGAAACGTTTTTTATAACCACACATTCCTAAGAAATATTACTAATTTTAACGCTAAAAACAAATTAAGTGCCGCGGTAGCTTAGTCGGTGGAGCGCCAGACTCATAAAGTAAACCAACTTAGAATAACCAAATCTATGCTGGTTTAGAATAACTTGAGCGCTTGAGCCATCTGGAGGTCGCGTGTTCAAATCTCGCCCGCGGCACTTAAAAACACACTCGCCCTTACTACTAATAGATTAAAACATGCAATTTCAAACATTACATGAACACATACAAAATGCCAGGCGTTCAATAGCGCCAACTGAAAAAATCAACCGCTTGTACGTAACATTTGTTCCGGGTAAAGGGGCTAAATTAGTACAATTCACTTCCACTCTAGCCGGGGCAAATCCAAAAGAATTAGAAATTCCAATTCAACTTCCGCGTAAAGAAGTAGCGGCATTAAAAGAACTACACGACAACCCCGTCGTTGAATTACCTGACTTACGTAAATTCAAAGAAACTAAAGAAATGCACGGTTTAATCACACCAATCGCAGGAAAAAACTTAGTTCACGTAAAAGTCAAACAAATAAAAAACAACACCTTCGAAATAACTCACTTCTACTTCAAACCAGTACGCCACCAAACTGACACAATGTCTATTGACGAAACAATGGACCACATCGACGATTCAACACTAGATGGACCAAACGCCAGTGACGAAAGCTCAATAGAAGAACTACTAGGACACCACGAAACATTCGACGGCGGCGTAAACGTAATGCACGCATATACTAAATACATCCGCGCAACTGGTCCACTCCTAAAAGCACTACAAATGCATGCTATGCACCTAAGAATAAAAGAACACAGAGTCGCATTAAGTCGAATAGGCGCGCCATTCAAAAGAAGTGAATAGAAAAAAATTGACATTTAACGGCCTATATGCTAAAATACGACGACACGAACAAGAACTAAGCCCATTTATGGTCGTAACTGGGCACACAATTTCATTCGATCACGATCACTGGCCCGTACTAATCACTCACGCTACAACTACCCCCTCAAAAATACGCCACGCCCCCGAAGAATTAGCACCCGAAGTGCCACGCACTGGAAACGGCGAAGTGCCCCTAGAAGTAATAACTCGATTACACTTACCGGTAGATGAACTAATATCACTAATAGAACTCAGAGGAATAGCCCGAAATCAAAAACCACTTCATTTACACCCAACATTCAAAGAAATACTACGAGAAGTTAAAAAAGAACAATTCGCCGCGGACAAAGAAATAATCGTTAAAGTATTCGACAACAAAGACGGCACAATATCAGTTAGGCATTCATACAAAATACCCGACCGGGCATTCACATCTAAAGACTCAACACTAGATGAAGAAATTCCTTCAAGTCCGGGAGATCGCAACCGACTAGGATTCACACGCGGACGTAGAAGCAAACAACTTTTAGAACTAGTGCCTAATCTAAAAGCTATCCGAGTAGTACCAATAGAAGATGGAATAGCTGAATCTCAAACCACGCACCAATTTAACTCTCGTGAGCACCCGGAAGAATATAATTTACTAAAAACCTATTTACATCGTCAAAGCATGATCGCTTTGTATCACGAACTTAAAAGAAACAATGTCGGATTTGAGCCAAACAAATTAACTAAGCCAGGGACAAATTGGCTATTCGATGAAAACGGCGAGCCATTAAACCAAGAATAAGACTATTTAAAAAAAAGAGAAGAAGGGAATTAAAAAATTTTTATTCGCAGCCCCACCACTTTTTACCGTGGAAGAACAAGAACTTAAGAACAAAACCTACTATGAACCATGCTACGAGCCCAGCTACTACTGTTGCGACTGAAAAATCGCCCGGCATTACAGTTAAGCTTCCGTGAAACATTACTTTCCAAAGGTAATTATGAAAACTTGGCGCGAGCCACGCTACTAAAACGCTAAGCAAATATGCTCCACCAAAAGCGCAACCCATAGCCGCGCACTTAGGAAGTGAATGTTCAGTACAGTGATGACACATTTTATCACCGCTGCAACAATTCATTCCAGCGTCATCACAACACATCTTGTCAGATTTCATTGATTTACTACTTTTTTTCATTACCATGTTTATACGAACACTCCTAAACTATTCAACGTTTTTTACGTATAAGAGTTAATTTTAGAGCGTATAAATACTTTGCCACCCTTAAAAATTAAACGTGAATACGAAAAATGTCGCAATTAGAATTTGAAAAAATGAAAAAACTCCTAGATTACCTCAAACTGCCCTACGAAGTAAAAGAACACGAGGCTGTGATGAACAGCGCCCAAGCCGCAGCAGCAAGAGGCGGAAGATTGTCTGAAGGAGTCAAAAGCCTATGCTTAAAAGACCGCCAAACTGGTACATACATAATCGCAGACTTACCCGCAGACAGAAAAGCAGACCTCGACGTACTAAGAACTATTAGTGGTTCTAAAAAGCTTGAAATGGCGCCGCCAAAAGAAGTAGCACAAATCACAGGCTGCGAAATAGGTAGCGTACCGCCATTTGGACACTTAAACTTCATACCACTCTACGTCGACGAAGCAATATTTGAACAAGAATACAATGAATTCAACGCAGGCAGACACGTAGTATCCATTCGCATTAAGTCCACAGATTTGCGTAAAGTATTCGAAACACTAAAAGCCAAATTCGTAAACTTCTCAATCAAAGGTCAAAACTAGTATGCGAAGAGAATTCGAAGACGATGAACCAACACCGCGCAAAGAAGCTAATTTTAAAACGCTACACTCAAAAGAAACCACAATGGAACTAAAATTCCCGTCTCTTTGGAACGTTACATTCCCCGGAGTAGTAATACACGAACTAACACACTACTTCCTAATCATTATTACAGGGGGCAAAATAATCGGTTCATCCCTTTTCGGCGCAAAACAAGCATCCGTAACATTCAAACCAAACAGTTTATTTCCACTAATTTTAATTTCAACCGCGCCAATGCTAATCGGTACAATAATCGCAATTGCGTTTTTTGACCAATTCTTCCACTCGCTAGGTAATCCGGATGTACTAATGGCCATTTTTTGGCTATGGCTTGGATTTTCAACCGCAATGCATGCTAATCCATCTGTTCCAGATTTAAAAGTAGCCGAAAAATCAATCGACGCCCTATGGAAAACATCCGGGCCACTAGATTCATTAATCGCAGTGATTTTTTACGTACCAGTTGCCTATCCGCTGCTATTCTTTGCACAGTTGCGTGAAAAAATATTCAACGGCGCACAAGGCGACTACGCCTGGACAATCCTACTATTACTATTCACCGCAGGAATACAACAATACATATAGCTAAATGTATTTCTCTAACTTTTCAACTAAATCAGATAAGGTCGTATATTCAATAAATTCTTTAGAAACAAATTTTAAAGAAGATGAAATTTTACTTCCTTTTTTGTAAACAAAAACCACTGGTACATCTGCGGCGTTTGCCCATCCAATTTCAATACCCATTCCAGTAGAGGGTAGAGAACATTCGGCGATGAATAAATCGCAACTGGTAATAGTGTCCTTTGAGTTGACTGCTTTACTTTTATGAGGTAAAATTAACTCATGTTCTTTGCCAAAACTACCTTCTAGTGCGGCGTATATTTCTTTGTAATTAATTTCACTTGAATGAGCAAAATATAACTTCATTTGTTTATTTTGCCTCGTGCGTATTTGTCGCTTCCACCGCCCTTAGCTCCTTTACTTTTTAGAAGTTCAAGTGCGTTTGGAGTACCATTTGTGCGTACTACAATAAAACCGTCCTTGCCGATTAAAACGATGTTTTTGCCTTTATCGCCGACTGTGTTAGCAATTTTTTCTCCAAGTTTAGCGTCCAAATTCTCATCTTTGTACTCAATGACGTCATCGCTTCGTGAGAGTAAACTTTCTGCGGTTAATTCAGCTAACTTCTCGGTTAGTTTGTCAATTTGTTTGCGTTGAACTTCCCATTCTCCTACGAATTTCGCCGCGCTTTTAGCAATATCCCCTTTAGGTGAACCTAAAGTGTCTGCAGTTTTTAAGATTAAATTTTCTTGATCCTGAATGTAAATAATCGCGGGTATTGCTGCTTTGTAAGTCAAGCGAATTACTCCGTCTTGGATTTGCTCGCAGCTGCTAATTTTAATGAAGTTCATTTCACTCGTGTTATGTACGTGAGTGCCTCCGCAAGCTTCAACGTCAAGACCAGGAATCGTTACAATACGAATGATCTTTCCTACTGCTCCTCCGCCCTGGTATAATCGCATGCCATGTTCTGCTTCCGCATCCTTTCGACTAATTTCTTCAACCTTCAAGTTTAACGCGGCGCGTATAACTGCATTTGCTCTTGTTTCAAGTTCTTGTAATTGTGCTTGAGTTGGTTTTTCAAAATGAGTAAAGTCAATATGACCATCTTCTTTTGATTTATGTGCTCCGCATTGCCAAACATGAGGACCAAAATAATTACGACACGTTGCAATCATAGTATGCGTAGCACTGTGATGCTTCATACATGCGTCTCTGCGCTCTTTATCTAAATGAATTATAACTTTATCTCCAACGTTAACTTCTGCAAGTTTTGCAACTTGTGCTTTTTCTACGAAGTGTAAAATAACTTGACCTAACTTCTGCACATTATATACCTTAAACGTAGTTCCTTTTACATCAAGGGTTCCTTCGTCCCATTCTTGTCCACCGCCTTGTGGGTACATAATCGTCTGGTCAAAAATTAGCACGTTATCTTTCTTTGCTACAACTTTAGCAGTACACGTAACAAGATCTTGATCTTCATAGTATAATCTTCTAGTCGGTGCAAGTGAACTTACATCTAGTTCGAGTTTAGGCTTCTTATCATCGTCCGTGTTTTGCGCTTTTGCCATTACATTCTTAGCAGTTAACGTAGAGTAAAAATCAGAAGGCACTGAAACTTCAACATTCATCTCACGCGCAACTTGTTCAATTAACTCCGGAGTAATTCCACTACTCTCATACATGGTAGCCATTTGTTCCGTAGAAATAACTGGGTTCTTCTTGATAGCTTCGCTAGTAACCCGGCGACCTTTTTCTAGCGCGTCTGCGTACTTACGTCTTTCCGCATCTAGAATTTTTTCAACGTTGGCAAGGTTTTCAGTTAATTCAGGGAAAACCGGTTTTAAGTCGTCTGCGTGCATAGCACACAAGTCATACAATGAGAAATTGAATTTGTATTTATCAATAAAAGATAATGCTCTGCGAGTAATTACACGCAAGTTATAACCACCAGCTGAGTTTGATGGAAGCGCCCCATCACTTAATGCGAATAGAAGTGTACGGGTGTGGTCTGCGATTGCGTAAATAGCTTGCATTGGCGCAATACCCTTTTCGAGCTCTTCTGGAGTTAAACCAAGAGTGGCCGCGATTTTCTTTTTTTCTTCTCTGAAAGTGTGAACGTTTTCTACATCTAAGGTTGCGGATATTTCACTGTATCTTGTTTGTAAGTCGTAATCTAAATCTATTGAAGCATTTTGCTTCATGAATTCAATTTCATTAGGGAATACGCTATCGTATGCAGTAAGTGTACCATTTGAATACCAAAGAAGGCGTTCAAATCCCCAACCTACGTCAATAACTCTAGTATCTAACTCTTCGAATCCTCCGGTTGGAGTTGCGCGGTATTGCATAAAAACGCTATTTACAATTTCGCTTCCTTTAGAAAATGTTTCGATGCATGGACCGAATGCAGAGAAGTCTGGCATGTTCCAAACGTCTTCGCCGTAAATAAGTTCATCTTTTGGAATGTTTAGAACCTCGCGGTTATACTTGTAGTTAAGTTCAAGACATTCATCTTTCCAATAACCCTTTTCGGTATTAGTGTTGAAGGCGTGTTGTCCTGCCATCATAAAACACGTGAAGTGTCTGCCTGTGACTCCTACGTTTGCAACGTCAGGAAAACGAAGGCACATCTGTGGAACAAAAAGCGGATTTGCAGGATACTCAAAAACAACTTTACCTTGTTCTAATCGTTGAAAGTCAACAATGGATGCAATAGTAAATGGTAAGTCGTCTCGCCATCTGCATACCGTTGGGTACCTATCGATTACTTCATGTCCGTTTTTCTTCCAAAAATCACTAGTCTTCTTCCAAAACTCAGCATATGTAGTTTTACCAGGATTCTTCTTAAAAAAACTATATTTAGTGTGACTTGAATCACCACAATCCCCAGTATCAAAAGTAGTCCAATAACCCTTCCCGCACTTAGGGCACTCAAACCTTTGAAAACCCTCACGGTCAAACAAAGGAACCTTATAGTACTTCGAAGACTCACGAGCAAATTGCTTCTTTAATTCATCCTTAGATAACATACGAAAAATTAACTCCAAATATTTACAAAAATTAACAGTAGAATTAGTAGGTATGCCAAGTTTAAAAAAAGCTAGAAACTAGCCAAAAAATTAGAAAAATAGGGGCAGTTGGGTCGTACTCTGCATTCTGTTCGTTTGCTAGCGACATTAGACTATAAAGCGGCGAATTTCTCGCCTTGCACTCGCAAAACTTTTCCCAAAGGCGCGTTTCACCCGCTGCGCACATTGAAGCGCTCGCACGGTGACTCATAGCATTATGTGGTCAAGCGGTCTCGTTTCTGTTCCCACGGGAACACCCTTACAGTGTAGAACCATTACAGTTCTAAAGTGTGAATCGAGTGTGCAGAAGTTCCTCCCCTGTTAAAATCCTTCGATTTTTTAATCTTAACTAGCGGTGAGTCGCTTCACCCACCTGCCCCTAATAAATACAAGAAAAAACGATACATATAAACAAGTATGGTTGACTTCCAACTACCCTTCATACGTGCCCTTTTACTACTAGGCAACACAGCTAGTGTAAACATTAAAGTAAAAGAAAAAGCAGGCTACCAAGTCAGCGCAACCTACAAAGGAAACGAACTAGACGTAACAATTTCAGACGCGTACAACTCCGCGCCCCAAGAAGTACTCGACGGTATGGCGTTCTCAATAATTTTTAGGATGTTTAAACGCAAACCCCCCGTGCAAGTACAAAAAGAAATAGACACTTACAAAGAATTCATGTCACGAGAAAGCGTAGCCAAACACAACGAAGCCCTACGCAAAGAACGCGGAAAACGACGTAAAGTAGTACAAGGTTCTTTTTATAATTTGGACGAAGTCCTACGAGAAATTAGCATCAAATATTGGAACGTATTCGAACCAATCGGCGCTCTACCTGAAATAAGCTACTCTCCTGCGGCAAGCAAAAGACGACTAGGTTACTACGACTCGGCGCACCACATGATATTCATATCAAGTATATTCGACGACCCACGGGTACCAAGATACGCAATTGAAAACGTCATATTCCACGAACTACTACACGCAAAACACGACGTCAAATACCAAAGAGGAGAATCCATGAGACGAACAGTACACACAACAGAATTCAAACAAGACGAACGCAAATACGAACACCACTACCAAGCAGAAGAATGGATCAAAACCCAACTAAGAAAACTACGCTAAATTTCTTTTCCGTATGTAGTTTTTAGTTTTTCGAATAATTTCAACTTCTTGTTTGAATAATCTTTCGTCTTCTCAAGTTCATCTTCGCTGTTCATTTTAAACAAAACAATTGACTTGGAATTTTCAACTGCTGCTATTTCAGTTACCTTACGTAACTCTTCTTTCTTATCTTGCTTAAAACGAGTAACTCTACGTTGAATTACAATCAAATCAACTGAATTCAAATCCTGCTCTGCAACCCCAAGCGACTTGAAACGATTCAAAGCTTCTTCTGACGAATTGGCGTGAAAAGTAGTCCAAGTGCCCTTAGCTTGACCTGCAAGCAAAGAATCAAAAAGCGCGTCAACTTCTTTCTCAGTACGAACCTCGCCCATTACTACCCGATCAGGACGCATACGAAGAGAATCATGCACAAGATCTTGCATAGAAACCCCAATCTCAGGAACACAAACTAACGAAACTTTATGCTCATGCGGAATAGAAATTTCGGGAGTTTCTTCAATAAGAACAACCCGCTCATCCAACTGCCAATTAGCACACAACGCGTTAAGCGTAGTAGTTTTACCACTACCAGTATTACCCGCAATAACTCCATTCAAATCAGCATTCACACACGCGGTAAGAAAACCCGCCGCGTCCTTAGAAATTGTATTCAAATCAACAAGCTCTTGCAGAACGTATGGCTTTTCTTTAAACTTACGGATAGTAAACTCAAAATCTAAAACAACTGGATTAATACATGCATGCAACCTAGAACCATCAGGCAAACTAGCATTCAAACGAGGATACTGATAAGTAATTCTTCTTCCAAGTCCGCGGGCCATTTTATTAATAACATCAACTGCAAACTCGCTACTCGTAATTACAACCGCGCTAGTAAGCCAACCCTTACCCTTTACAAAAACTCTTACTGGAAGATTAACTCCAGTAGCGGTAATTTCTTCAATACTTGAATCTTCAAGAAGAATAGAAATAGGACCAAAACCGCCAGTCACAAGCAAAGTAGTTTTGATAATTTTATCCGATTGCCGGCGCTCCATTGCGATATTATTATCTGAACAATACTCTATAAGTAACTCCTTAAGAGTATCCTGCGCGTTTCTAACATTTTGAATCTTAGAAAACAAACCAATCAAATCAATAGCTACCTTCTCTTCCCCTTCAGTCAAACTACAACTACTAAAATCAGAATTAACATACTGCGCATCTTTAGAAATGCTCCAACCTAAGCTTACCATTCCAAAACATCTCCAACTTGCAATTCACGCGCCTCTCCAGCAGTACATTCAATCAAATACAAACACTCGCTTGGCGTAACGGATAAAGTCCACGGTTTAACTCCCCGCGCGATAGTAACAATCTTCTTATTTTCATCCAAAAAAACAGCGTCAAAATCAAAACTACAAAAACAAGAATGAATACTCCACTTACCAAGGTAAGTAAAAGTAAACAAAAGAGGAAAATCAATTCTTTTACGCAACATAATGCCCTTAAACTTTTCAAAAAAACTACTAGTAGCCTCATACTTACTCCAAACTACTTTACCTGAACGTCTAATAGACGCGTCAACAATTTTCGCCATGTCGTTATTTTAATAGGCTCCCAAAGGAATTTTAAACTAGGTTTAGTACTAATTAAGTATAAATAAAAACAGACAAAACTCTACTTATAACTCAACATTTTGGTGCTTATAAATAAAAGTGAACAAACTAACTAGCGTCGCAGTCATACCCGACGGAAACAGAAGATACGCCGCAAAAGCCAACGTCTCACTAGACGCGGCCTACCTTGCCGGCTTCAAAAAAACCGAAGAATTCGTAAAATGGGGATACGAAAACGGAGTAAAATCCGCATCATTCTGGGCCCTATCACTAGAAAACTTCCAAAACAGAAGCGACGGCGAACTAAACACGATATTTAGATTCATGAACCAAAACATCGCCAAACTACTAACCAACTCAAACGTCATATCAAACTACGACTGCAAAGTACAATTCTTCGGCAAAACAGAACTACTACCAGAAAAACTAAAACAAGACATTATCAAACTAGAACAAAAAACCAAAGACAACAAAGAATACGAACTAAACATCGCAATCGCATACAGCGGCCAAGACGAATTAACCGCAGCTTCACGCAAAATAGCAGAAGAAGTAAAACTCGGCAAACTCAAAATAGAAGACATTACAACCGAAACATTCCAAAAACACTTATATTACCAAAAAACACCCGAACTAATCATACGAACAGGAGACGTACAAAGAACAAGCGGATTTCTCCCATTCCAAGCAACATACAGCGAACTCTACTTCTCACACAAACTATGGCCTGAATTCACCAAAACAGACTTCGAAGAAGCCAAAACATACTACGAACAAACCGAAAGAAGATTCGGAAAATAAACACGCCTTAAATCAACTATGCGGCCTACTTTGCATATATTCATTTAATAACTCTAAAATTAAAGCGTCATCTGGTTCGACAGATTCTAACTTCTTAAGTCCACGTAAATTCTGTACAAAGCCAACCGCTGCAATAACTGCATCCGAAAATTTATCTTCATTACTAACACTACGAAAACTAGTATTAAGCATAGTCGGATCAACAATATTTACCTTAACTCTATTTGAATTAGGATAAGTTACGAAATTACCCAAATGCGGATGACCGTGATAATAACCCGCATTATGAAGCTTTGCAAGCTCATGCATAGCAAGCTTAGCAATAACTAAACGCGCCTCTGCAGATAATTTATGCGTAGAGTAATAATCCTTTAAATTAACTGCGCCTTCGTGCCATTCAGTAATCAAATGCGAAACACGTCCTCGCTTACTAGTAACTAATGCAATTGGAGTATCTACAACATCCATTCCTTTATCATGGCAATTTTTTAACGCGTGAAAATAAAAAAAACCCTTAAATGACTCAAGTGGTCTAACCGCAACCTTAGTCGGCTCGCCATTAATTACAATAGTATGAACAAAACCTTTCGGAGTAGTACCAAAACTAAAATTAGGCTTTTCGCTAATTACCTTAGCAATTTCACTAGGCAAAACATCTGATCTATGCTCTGCTTCATAAGAAAAACGAGGCTTTGCAATTGCAAGTTTACTTTTAACCCATGTCATTTTTTACCACTTAAAATAAAGTCCATGTCTCCAAACTCGGATAAAAATTTAGATAACAAGAGTTTATCAAAACCAATAACCGTTAAATTAACAAGACTATTCGGTAAAATATCAAATGCACGTCTAATCTTACGATGCGCAACTAATGGTGTAGCAAAACGACTACGCCACTGCTTCTCATATGCCTTAGAACCACTAGCAGCTAACCTGCCCGCAATCTTAGCACAATTCCCCCCAAACACAATACCACCACCTGTGGTTGACTTAACTTGGCCAGCAGCGTCCCCAACAAGAAACACATTACCCCTACTCGTAGTGCTTCGCACCTTCAAAGGAATCGGATGCCAAAACTCACGACACTTAACACAAGCTTTACTCGTATTATATTTAGGTAAGTACTTTTCAAGAAACTTCAAACGCCTCTCTTCAAAACCAGCATGGACATTAGTACCAAAACCCAGTCGCACTTTATTTTTACCGACGGGAATTGCCCAACCAAAAAAACCAGGAAATAACTTATTATCCAAAAAAACATCAACCAAATGCTCATCTTCTACCGTAGCGTTTTCAAACTCCGCTTCGTATGCCAAAGCAAAATCTTTAGTTCGCACCTTAGGAAAATCAAACAAATTAGCAACCGTACTAGACGCTCCATCTGCGCCAATCAAAAAATCATACTCATAAGCAGCCCCACTCTTAGTAAAAACCGCGTTATTTTTCTGATTAGTAACTTTCTCTCCAAGCTTAAGCACAGCGCCTGCTTGAATCGCCTCACGCGTACACAATTCATCAAAATACTGTCTGTCCAAAACAAGCGCAACTACGTCCTTATTACGGACAGTAAACTTCCTACCCTTAGCGGAATAAATATTCGCGCCAAAAATCTCATGCAACACACTAGGTGAGTAATCAACACCAAGCGAGTCAAGTCCCTTTTTAGAAACAATACCGCTACACTTATGAAACTTACCAGGCTGCTTATCTTCCTCTAAAACAGTAACCTTAGCGCCCGCTAACGCAGCTTCCTTAGCCGCTAACGCGCCCGTCACACTACAACCAACAACAACAACCCGATTCATTTAAAATTCCACTAAAAAGGCAATTTATCAAAACCATTTTTCTTTAACTCATTTCTAAAAACTTTTTTAATAACCTCTAAATCAGCAGCAGTTTTTGCTTCAAAACGTACAGAAAGCTTACTCGACGTGTTACTAGCACGCACAAGCCCCCAGCCCGTTGCGAAAGTTACCCGCGCGCCATCCAAATCATTAACATTATACCCCTTCGCTTTGAACGCCTTGACTATACTATCAACGACTTTAAACTTAGTCTCATTACTGCACTCAAAACGAGTCTCAGGAAAAGTAACGCGCGCTTCAAAACCCACGTTCAACTCACTAGCCTTCTTCTTTTCATTTACCATTAACTTAGCAAAACGAAGCGCCGAATACAAACCATCGTCATAACCCAAATAACCATCTTTAAAGAACTGATGACCAGACAATTCACCTGCCAAAAGCGCGCCAGTTTCTTCCATTTTCTCCTCTATATGAGTATGACCTGTCTTTGAAAGAATCGCCTTACCACCGTGCTTTTCAATATCAATAACAACCGCGTCACTAGCAGTAACCTCATAAACGATAACCGCTCCCTTTTTACGAGAAAGGATTTCGCGAGCAAAAATAGCAAGCAAACGATCAGCTGGAATGTATGAGCCATTTTCGTCAATCGCGCCAATACGATCCCCATCACCATCAAAAGCAAAACCAACATCACACTTTTCCTTCTTAACAAGTGCGGTTAAATCTTTCAAATTCTCAACATAAACAGGATCGGCAATATGATTAGGAAAAGTACAATCCACCTTCGTGTAAATCGATTTAACCTCACAACCTAACTCCCTAAACACCCGGGGCGCAATCTCGCCAAACATACCATTACCCGGGTCAAGTCCAACCTTTAAACCCTTCAAACTACCAATATTCTTTTTCAAGTAATCAGCATACGCGTCAAGTGCGCCATCAAGCTTAAACTCCCGGCCCTTACCGGTTTCAAAATCTCCCATTTCAATTAACTTGCGAATATCCTGAATCTCACTTGCAAAAATAGGCAAATGACCCGCCCGGCCCTTAAAACCATTATCTCCGCCCGGATTATGACTCGCCGTAACAAGCGAACAACCTTCTTTCTTAAAATGTAATTGCGCAAAATAAGTAATCGGACTAGGAACACACCCAATATAATGAGCATTACAGCCAGTTGACAAAAAACCCTTCAAAAAAGCGGCATACAAAGACGCAGAACTAACTCGCGCGTCAACCGAAGTTACGACATCCCTAACTCCTTTACGAATAAAAAAAGTACCAGTGCCCCTGCCAATAAGAAAAGCAGCCTCTTCATTCAACTCACTTGGTACTTTACCACGAATATCATACGCTTTGAAAATATGCTCATTAATCATAACTAATAACGGTATTTGTTTACGCTTGGAAAGAATAAAAAGCCAAAGCCACCCTAATAACTACATAGAAAAAAAACAACTAAATGGTGTTTAATTAACTAAATGGCAGAAAAAGCAAAGAAATACGCCCACAAAGGCAAACCTCACATGAACTGGCGCCAAAAACGCAAGAAGAGAATGAACGCAAAACCAGAAACAACAAGAGGCCGAGGCCGAGGCGGACGCGGATCAAGAGAACGACCAGCAGGTCAAAGATCACCAACACAACAAAAACGCTAAATTTTTCTAAACTCTCTTTTTTCCCACTTTTAATACTAATTCTTAAAAAATTAATTTAATTTACTTTTAACTTTTATATAATGCGTATCATATTCTCGGTTTAATCTAGCTTCTAATTCTTCCTTTGCACTATGGCCTAGCTTATGTACTGACGCCAGTTGTTTACTAATTTCTTCTGCCAACAATCTAGCCTCTACCGGATACGCTTTTTTCGAATCTAAACGCTCATTCTCAGGCAAAGAAATTACCTTAGTCGGATCAATTAATCGACTTCTAATTGCAGGTTTACCTTTTTTAGCGACAAACGCTTTCATGTGAACCAGAAAGTTATCAAAATGCAAATGCCTATGCTTAAAACCAGTCGCGTGTAACTTCGCAACTTCTCGCATTATACTCTCACTTGCAGTTATCTTATCCTTAAGTGAAATATCTGAACTGGAACTAAACGAACTAAACGGAAGCATGTTGCGCCGCCATAACGTCACCAAATACTCATGCTCATCAGTTGAAATAAATGCAACTGGAACTTCAAGAACAGGTAGTCTTTTTTCCATAGTTCGCTTTAAACTTTCAAAAACTTGCCTTGGTTTTTGATCGGAATATGGCATTGCACCTTTTTCGCACTTTCTAACTGCAAGCCACTGACGGCCTAGTACATGAGTAAATACGGGCGGCGTATTTCCGCTTCTTATAATCGGTTCATCCTTTAACGCGGCCAATATTTGGTCTGCCGGGTATCTATGCCAATGCTCTATTTTGAGCGCACCTAACGTCGGATGCTCTAGCTCGCTAGTTACAAAATTAGTCATATAAACGGTAGCAAATACGAAATAAAAAGTTTTTTGTTAGAATTAGAGATTTAGAAAGGGAAGGAAAGAGGAGAAAAAAGTTGTTTTTCTTAGACTTTTTTATTGGTCCTTTGAGATGTCGTAGATTGCTTTGATTGCAACTACAGCTGCTGCTGGTGCTACGAATACTCCAATGTTTCCGAGCATCTTGGCAACGAACATTCCAAGGAATCCACTTGCTCCTCCGAGTGCAACTACTAATGGTGCTAGTCCTCCAACACTTGCGAGGAAAGCGATTGTAGCTACTAGGAATGGAACTACTTCTTTGTCGGTTACGTTGAGAATTCCTACTACTAAGCCGATTACTACGAGTAGCATTGTTACGAGTCCACTGGTACTTGCGTCAAGTGAGACTAGTGCACTTAAGATTGCTACTACGAGACCTAATAGGAATGCCCATGATCCGAGTTGAGACATATTTTTCATTTATTATTCAACCACCTTCAATAACTAACTACTCTTCTTTAACATTCGAAGTTAACTTCGTTTACTCGTTAAAGACCAATTAGTCATGAAAACCTTTGTGAAAAAAGGTGCTTGTGTAAACAGTGTTGCTAAAAATAATATAAAAACCTTTCCTTCCAGCCGTAAACAACTACGGCAAACCACGAACTTAATAAAGGGGGGATGACATAGGCACACAAACCTATGTTTAATATAACTCAACGCGCTTAAACACCAATTAAAGTGAAAAATACTACTTATGGACTTTAAAGAACAAATCAAAGAATCCCCCAAACAATACAAACAAGGCTTCCAACTCGCCAAAGACCTAAACCTACGACCATTCGAACGGGTAATAATCTGTGGAATGGGCGGCAGTGCCTTCGCCCCTGAACTACTTGCAACATTCCTTAAAACTCAATACAACTACCAAAAACCAATCCACATAAACCGCCAATACGAAATACCATTCACACTAAACGAAAACGACTTAGTAATACTAAGCAGCTACTCGGGAAACACAGAAGAAACCATTTCCTGCGCCAAACAAGCAATAACGACCAAAAGCCAAACACTTATCATAACTGCAGGCGGCGAACTAAAACAAATAGCAACCGAACACAAAACCCCTACAATAGAAATACCCCTAGGGCTACAGCCCAGATGCGCCACAGGATACTTTTTCTCAAGTTTACTACAAATATTCATAAACACAAGCGACGTACCAAAAACCGCCAAAGATGATTTAATCGCAGCTGCAAGCAGCCTAAAACCCGCAGAAGTAAAAACACTAGCCAAAGAACTAGCCGCCAAAATGAAAAACAAAACAACCTGCTTCTACTCAGATCAAACAATGCAACCAGTCGCAATGGCCTGCAAAATCAAAATCAACGAAAACGCCAAAGCCCCCGCATTCTACAACGAACTACCAGAAAGCAATCACAACGAACTAAATGGCTTCGCCCAAGAAAAACAAGCAAGACGATTCACTGCAATATTCCTCGCACACAAAGCAATGCACGCCCAAACAAGAAA
>CAZERP010000001.1:57601-91228 GCA_964514805.1 Microcaldota archaeon | reverse complement strand
TTTTTGTAAATAAAAAGGCACCCAATTTTAAACTTGAATTAACCTTTATTAATCACGAGCAAACTTTCGGGCCCGTAGCTCAGCCTGGATAGAGCAGTGCCCTCCTAAGGCAAAGGTCCCGCGTTCGAATCGCGGCGGGCTCGTATTTAATCCTTATTTAGTCTTAAGTAAGAGGTTTTTATTGGTGAATGTTTGTAATAATCTTGTAAATAAATCTATTACGAACTGATTTTTTTAAACGAGGGGAATTCTTTTATGGCTAAGTTAAACGCTGCGGATATCGATCCAATTTTACGCGCTTTAGATTCGCTTACTGAGGATACTAGTATTCCAAAAAACGTGCGCTTTTCAATAACTAAAGCCAAAAACAGATTAAAAGAACCAAACGAAGCAGTCGAAGTACTCACAACCTCAATGCATGCGTTAGAAGAAGTTGTAAATGACATTAACATGCCAATGCACGGCAGAACCATGATCTGGAATTTACTTTCAGAAATGGAGCAAATGAAAGAAGAAGCAAGAGTATAAATCCACTTTCTATCCTTTTTTTTAAAAAATTACTTTTTTTTTAATTGGGCTTTTTAATTCTTCTCTGCTTTATAGTTTCTACATTTACTGCCTGTTTATACGGGCGTGTTGAGTACGAAGGGGATTTTTAGTGACTGAAAGCGCAGCAACTCCTATTGACAATACTAGGGAGTTTGTAGTTAATTTTTTTAAAACTAAAGACCTACTGGTAACTCCGGCAGCAGTAGATAAAATTCTAACTTCAACTAATGTAACTAGCTTATGCGCGTTGTGCGTTTCTAATTTTACTGGCTTTGTAGTTGACGAAAACAGAGTCAACTCATGCTTAAACAACACCCAAACACCGGCAGTTGAACCTAATCCTGGCATAGTAGTACGCGTAGATTATAAGCCAATTGCAAAAGACGTAGCGGCAAGGGTTAGAATGCGTGATGATTTTGACGTAACTGGCAAAAGTAGGTGCACTGGATCAGTTGAAGATTTTGTTAGCTTTTTTAGAGACAGATTTCGCCGTATGTCTGTTATTTTGAAAGGACACATATCTAAAGAAACTCCAGTTAAAATTTCCGCGTTAAAGGCGCAAGGTAGAAAACAAACACGTTTCATTGCAATGGTGTACGAAAAACGACCTACAAAAAACGGCCACGTGATTATTGAAGTTGAAGATGAAGAAAGCAGCGCAACTGTGCTAGTAACGCGAGACAGTCCAGTTATGGCTAAGTGTGATGATTTAGTAGTTGATGACGTCGTAGCTTTTGATGGAATTCAAAGCGAAGGACTATTCATAGCAAGTGACATAGTATGGCCTGGCCTTCCAGTATCTCCAAGGAGAAACGTTTGCGATGAAGATGTTGCACTTGCTTGTATTTCAGATATTCATATTGGTAGCCGGTTTTTCATGCGGGAAAACTTCGAAAAATTCATAGGTTTTCTAAACGGTAAAGGTTCTCCTGAAGAGCAAGCTTATGCTAGTAAAATTAAGTACATTACAATAGCCGGAGATTTAGTAGATGGAATTGGAGTATACCCATCTCAAGAGAAAGAATTAGTTACTAAAGATATTTACAAACAATATGAAATTTTTAGCGACTACATGAAACAAATCCCCGAATATATACAAGTATTCATAGCGCCAGGAAATCACGACGCGGTTAGAAGCGCCTTGCCACAACCAAGACTAGATGAAAGTTTCACTAAAGGCTTGGACGGTTACAGTAACATACACTTTGTAGGCAATCCTTCGTTGCATGAATTACATGACGTCAAAGTACTTTTGTACCACGGCAATACGATGTATTCGCTTATGAGTGCTATTCCTAAACTTCGCGGGGCAAACATGAACCCCGAAAAAGCAGGAGTCGAGATGCTTAGGCGCAGACAACTTGCGCCAATTTATGGCGAGGACCCATTAGCGCCCGAGCACCGAGATTACATGGTAGTAGAAGACGCGCCTGATGTATTTCACTTTGGTGACATTCACAGAAATGGATATACTCAGTATCATGGGTCTATGATTATCAACAGCGGCTGCTGGCAGTCAATGACTGACTACCAAGTCAAACTTGGGCATCACCCTACGCCCGCGCAACTTCCATTATATAATTTGAAAAGTGGCGCTTTGAAAGTAGTTAGCTTTGCAGGTGAACAAACAGTATGAGTCTACCTGCATGTACTGATGAAATAAAAAGATATTTAGAGTCAATGGACACTAGCTTTCAAAAACTTTACTCTGTAGCTAGAGCCGCGCGCAAAAAAGGCTACGACCCGGCGTTAGATGTTGAAATTAGCCCGGCTCAGGATGTAGCTGCGCGTGTAGAAGGATTAGTAGGGCCGGAGAATGTGGCTGCGCGTATTCGTGAATTACTTGCTACGTGTAAGACTCGTGAAGAGTGTGTAGTTAAAATTTCTCAAGAAATTATCGAGGGTAAATTTACTGCTAAGAGTTTAGCTGGCGCAACTGAGGATCGGGAAGTTAAAGTTGAGCAGGCAATTAGAACTGGTCTTGCGCTTTACACTGAAGGAGTAGTATCTGCTCCGTTGGAAGGTTTTACTAAAATTAAGATTAGAAAAAACGAAGATGGTAGTGAATACTTAGCATTGTTTTTCTCTGGGCCAATTAGAGGCGCGGGGGGAACGGGTCAAGCGTTTACTGTGCTTTTAGGTGATTACGTTCGAACTTTAGTTGGACTTGCTCCGTACGCGCCGTCTGCGGATGAACTTAATCGTTATGTTGAAGAAATGAATCTTTACGCGCGTAAAACTAGATCGGGGCAATACGTGCCTACTGAAGATGAAGTTCGTCACATTACTAAAAGCTGTCCAGTTACAATTGACGGAGAACCTACTGAAGAGTACGAAGTTGAAGTTAACAAAAACCTCCCAAACATCGAAGGAAACAGAGTACGTGGAGGAATGGTACTCGTTTATAGTGAGGGTATTTGTCTTAAAGCGGCTAAAATTTACAAAATTTCAAAACAATTTCCTAACGTTGACTGGAAATGGACACAAGCACTTGTAAAAACAGCTAAACAAGACGCTAATGCTAAATACGAGCTAAAACCCGTAACTAAATACCTTCAAGATATCGTAGCAGGACGCCCTATATTTTCGTACCCTATGACTGCAGGGGGTTTTGCGTTGCGCTATGGTCGTACTCGTTTAAGTGGAATTGCAAGTAAGGCAATTCACCCAGCGACTATGATTTTATTTGATGATTTTCCCGCAATCGGCACTCAAATTAAACTCGAAAGACCAGGTAAGGGTTGTATTGTAGTTCCGTGTGAAACTATCGATGGGCCGATTGTCAAATTCAAAAACGGCACAGTAGAAAGAGTTTCAACAGATGTACGCGCTAAAGAAATCGCCGCGGATAAAAATAACCCAGGAGTTGAAATTTTATTCAACGGGGACATGCTGGTAAATTACGGGGACTTTGCAAAAGCAAATCACCCTCTTGTACCTTCAAGCTGGTGTGATGAGTGGTATTGCCAAGAACTACTTGCAGTAAACATCTCCAAAACTAAAGAAGAATGCGCGGCTTTAACATTTAACGACGCGCTAGAACTAACTAAAAACGCGCCTCTAGCTCCCAAGTTCACGTTCTATTATCACGACTTAACTTTACCTCAATTAAAAGAACTCGCACAATACCTAACAACCGGCAAGTTTGCCGGGGAAGAGTTCATTTTAGATGTAGCGCCAGCTAAAAGAATACTTGAAATAAACGGAGTAGAACATCAAGTACGAATAAACGAAGCTACTGAAAAAATTTACCTTAGAAAAGACGACGCGCTAGCACTACTTTACACATTAGGTTTAACTACAAACAGTATAAGTTACAATTTAGATAAATTCAATTCACTTTACGACGAAACTAAAAACGTCATGACTTTTGTCAATGAACTCGCAGGATTCAAAGTAATGAACCGAGTAGGCGTATACATCGGAACTTCAATGGGAAGGCCAGAAAAAAGTAAAGAAAGAAAAATGCAACCACCGGTACACTCACTTTTCCCAATTGGCGCATGGGGAGGCAAAATGCGAAGCGTAGTAAAAGCAGTAGCCAATCTAAAACACCGCGGAGAACACAACATTCAAGTCGACGTAGCAATTCGAATGTGCCCCGGATGTAAAGTTAAAACTCCAATGCAAATGTGCATAGTCTGCGGTAAGAAAACAATCTTTGCTAAACAATGCGAAAAATGCGCGATGCTTTGCATTTCAGACAAATGCCCCAAATGTAACTCGCGAGTAAAACTACACGAACAGCAACCTTTCGATTTAATTAAAGCATTTGAAAACGCTACTAAAGCAACTGACTATAGGCCCCAAGAAGTAAAAGGAGTCATCGGACTAATTTCTGCAAACAAAGCCGCCGAACCACTAGAAAAAGGAATACTACGAGCAAAACACGACGTCTACGTTTTTAGAGACGGTACATGCCGAGTAGACGCAACCGAAGTTCCCAAACCACATTCCGTACCAAAAGAAATTGGCTTGTCTATTGATGGCGCTAAAAAACTAGGATACTCTCACGACAAAGATGGAAAACCATTAGTGGACGAAAACCAAACAGTCGAACTATACCCCCAAGACATAATAATTTCCAAATACGCCTTAGAATACCTATTTCGCGCGGCAAAATTCGTAGACGACGAACTAGTATACATCTACGGGTTACCCCCTCACTATAATGTCAAAGAACCAAAAGACATGCACGGACAACTAACCATCTGCATAGCGCCACACATATCCGCAGGAATCTCATCTCGCATAATCGGCTCAACTGAAGTCCGAGGACTACTAGCTCACCCGTACTTACATTGCGCGTGTAGAAGAAACTGCGACTCAGATGAACTCTGCTTCATGCTCTTATTAGATGGTTTGATTAACTTTTCAAAAGAATACCTGCCCACTTCCAGAGGAGGTAAAATGGACGCGCCACTTGTATTGTCCTCAATTTTAAACCCTCAAGAAGTAGATGACGAAGTCCATGCAATGGACTGCTGCAAGCAATACCCACTAGACTTTTACCGTGGTTCGTTAAACAACTTACCTACAACAGATGTAAAAGTAGAAACCGTAAACTCTAGGCTTGGAAAACCCTTGCAGTATGAGCAAATAAACTACACTCACGAATCATCAATCCAAGGACCTACATCTACTGCGTATATCAAAATGAAAAACATGACGCAAAAAGTTGACATGGAACTAGAACTAATGACCAAAATTCGCTCTGTGGACCAAGCGAACGCCGCAGAAAAAACAATCCTATCACACTTCTTCCCCGACCTTTACGGCAACCTCCGGTCTTTTGGACGTCAAATCTTTAGATGTGTTGAATGCAACCAAAAATACCGCCGAGTGCCACTTAAAGGTAAGTGTAGGAAATGCGGCGGAAAACTGTTGTTAACTATTTCTAAAGGAGGTATCGAAAAATACCTCAAAGTCTCCTACGAATTAGCAGACAAGTACAACTTGCCACTCTACTTGAAACAAAGATTACAGTTAATAGAAAAAGACATTAAATCAATGTTCGAAGACGACAAATCAAAGCAATTCTCGCTATCTAATTACTTATAGCGCTACTGCTAAAGACTATTAAAAACAAACAAGGATGAGAATTTAGATTCTGATTATGAATGTATGTCAAGGAATGGAAGTATAGTATCGTAGATTATAAAACAAGAATTAGAATAAGAAAAAAAGAGAAAGAAAAAGAAGCGTTTTATCGTCTTTTCTTCTTTGAACTTTTCTTAACCGTTTTTTTAACTGCTGCTCTTGGCGCTGGTTGTTTTTGGTGTTGCGAATATGAATACCAAACTAAGTAAAGCGCAGGTAGTATTATTGCAGCCATTGTTACTCCAATTGAATACGCAGTTTTTAGGAAGATTGAAAGCATTATTACTACTGACGCGCCGCGAAAGAGCTTTCCTGCCTTTTTGTGAGTAGCATCCCATACCGCGTCGTGTTTTAGAGTCCAAGGTGTTCTAACTCCAAATACTAAGTTTTGTTTCATTCTTGGCATTACAACTCCAAGATAGTAAACAAGAATTGAAACGCCGGGAATTAAGAGTTTAGGAAGGGTTACTGTAAAGGGAATTAAGTCTAAGTTAGTGACACAAATTGCTCCAAAAATGTATAATAAGAAGAGCATTACTGCGGTTTTGAATTTACTGTACTCGTGATGAATTAATTCAAACTCTGGTTTTAACTGCTCGATATATGGTAGCATTGAAAGTGTAATGAATAGTATGAACATTAAGACGGGTAATCCTAGTACTACTACTTCTTTTGGTGATACGCCTGCTGGAATTCCATCTGCCGTCCAGTGACTTACAACTTGCTCTGGTAACACTGCGTACATTGCAAGTGCGAATACTAGTGTGAATAATAGCACGTAAATTGCGGGTTTGTCTTTATCGTGAACTAGAACTTTGTGCTTAATTGAACTTTGAACCATAATTTATCACTAGTAAAAGTTAACGTTTAAGTCGTATTTTAAAGCAGCGCTTCCTAACGAAAATGTCAATATGATCGATAACCGGTTCGAAAGCGACAACTTTCTAATATGTGAAAACTGCTCTGCAAAAATGCACGAACTTAAATGCAAAGCAATATGCAAAAGATGCGGAAACTACAGAAGCTGCTCAGACCTAACAAACGGCGAATAAAAAAGAAATGAATAAACTAACTTCACAAAGCAGAATAAAAGTCGAATTAGCTCACGAAGCTGACGGCCCTATTGAAAAAATCCAAGCTACTATAAATGGGCCTAATTTAATCGAAGCCGTGGCCTACGTCCAAATTAACCATGCAACTAGTACGATACACTTAGGTCGTTTTGGGTATGCTTTAGATGAACCCAGCCAATCTGATGATTTAGTCGCGCTGGCACACGGTAAGCTAATCGACGCAATTTTGAAAAGCAAACCCGAATTAGCAAATTACGCAATTAGACCATCTTATCAATTCGAATATGCTCATGCACTACATGCATATGCTTTCGAGCAAAATCCCCGCGGCTTTTTCACACCAAATATAAAATTCTCAGATTATAACAAAAAAATACTAGCTGCTCTAAAGCGAAGAGGATTCAAATTCAATATAAAAGAAGAAAAACAAACTCCTATCGAACTTCAAGTAGATATAGGTACAAAAGCACTGCCCTCTGAAATATACTTATCACATAACTTATTAGACGCTAGTGATATGCAATCTGCCAGAATGCACGTGATAAAATTCAGTGATGGTAATCAAACTACGGGATCTGCAAGCATGGCCGTAATACCTACGCGCAAACAAATACATATATTTACATTTTTTCCACACGAACATAATGCCAGTCCGCATCGTACAGGTATTGGCGCGCAAGCTCAACACAAAATGTTATTAAAATTAGCAGAACTACATCCTGAAATTAAAGACCACAAAATTTTGATAATGCCGCCAGTTTCGCCCGCGTTTAAAGCATTATTGCGTGCGGGTAAACTTGGTCGAGCAGTTTACTCACCAAAAAGCAGTGTTGAAAAACAAGGAATAAATGTAGTAGACTGGCTAACAAAAACTAGATACTTAATGAACTCGAAAAAATAATTTAAGAACTGCCGTTCCATTCTTGGTGGAATTCTTTTAGGAAGTTTTCCATGTATTCGTGTCTGTGTTTTGCTAATTCTTTGCCGGTTTTAGTTTTCATTTTGTCTTTTAGTAGTAGTAGTTTTTCGTGAAAATGATTAACTGTATGAGTTTGGCTTTTCTTGTAATCTTCAAAAGAGGAGTGCAATTCATGTTCAACATTAGGTTCGTACATTGGTCTGTTTTTACTTCCGCCGTATGCAAAAGTACGCGCAATTCCAACCGCGCCAATAGCATCTAACCTATCTGCATCTTGAACTATGCTAGCTTCAATAGAACTAGTTTCGTCGGCTACTTTTGCGCCTTTAAAACTAATCTCGCGAATAATTTGACAAATTAACTCAATTTTAGCTTCTGGATATTTTTGACTTTCTAGCCACTTACGTGCCTCGCGAGGGCCTGCTTCGTAATCGCCCCCGTTAAATTTCCAATCAGCAATATCATGAAGTAAAGCGGCAAGTTCTACTACTTCTGCGTCACATTTTTCACTTTGCGCAATTCTTTTAGCTAGTTGCCATACTCGATAAACGTGCCAATAGTCATGTCCGCTTGCTTCTCCGGATAATTTTTCTTTTATTAATAGCAGTGTTTTTTCAATTAAACTCATTTTAGTTTATTCCTTTTTCCAAAGCTTGTACGCAATCGCGCCTACTGTTCCAAGTAAGCCCCACCAGGAGAATAGTACGACTGATGCGATTAGCATTACTAGTATAGTTAAGAATTTCTTGGGCTTTTGTAAAATAAATAGAGTTAATCCTGCGCTTGCAGCTACAGAAAATATCTCCCAAGTAGGATAATTCATGGCGGTTCTACCTGTTTTTCTTGTAGCGCATTCTCATTCCGCGAGTAACTTTCTTTCCTTTTGGAAGACGCATTGAAAGGTTGTATTTCTTTTGGAACTTCTTTTCCCGGTCGATATCTCCTTGTATTGACTTTAAGGCTAGCGCGCGGTATCGTTGTTTTTCGTCGCGTTTAATCGCCTTACCAAGTTCAGTGTCATTTAGTAGAGCGCGGTCTGAAAAAGTCGCGTTATGAAACTCAGGGGGAAGTTTGCCTTGTTCGAATACGGATGAGAATTCTTTTTGAAGTTGAGATAGTCTACTTTTTTCTCCTTCAGTAACTAGTGTAATTGAGGTTCCTTTTTCTCCTGCGCGCGCAGTTCTTCCTACGCGGTGTGCGAAGAAAAGGTTATCATCTGGAAGTGAGAAGTTGAAAACGTGTGTTACTCCTTGAACGTCAATACCTCTAGCGGTAATATCTGTGCTTACAAGGACGTTGTTAGTTCCTTTTTTGAATTCTTTTAGAATTTCTTCACGCTTTTCTTGTGGCTTATCGCCGTGGAATGAGTATGCTTTGAATTTAACTGCAGCAAGTCTACGCGCTAGTAGGTCTGCTTCTTGTTTAGTACGTACAAAGACCATTGCTTTAGGTGGACTATATGATGAAAGCAATGTACATAGTAGGTCGAATTTCTTTCTTTTTGAAACTATGAAGTATTTTTGTTTTAACTCGGCAGAGTTTGGGTTATCTGTTTTACCAACACGTATAAACAAATAGTCCGGCGCTAGTTCTAGGACTAGTTTTTTCATGTCATCGTTTGTAGTAGCAGAAAAACAAGCCAGTTGTACGTTTTTGTCTGATTGTTCAAATACTCTTTTTGAAAGTTTCTTAACTGATTCTGCAAAACCCATTTCAAACAAACGGTCAACTTCATCTAATACTAAAAAGTTGCACTTATCTGCGTCTAAATAGCCGTATTTGAAAAGATCGTTTAAACGACCAGGCGTTCCAACTACGATTTGAGCGCCTTTTCTGAGCATTTGAGCATTTTCAGTAACTTTAGTACCGCCATAAACTGCAAGTACTCGAATTCCGTTAAATTTAACTGAACACTTGCGGAACTCGTTAGCTACTTGGATTGCAAGTTCGCGTGTTGGCACGACTACTATAGCTTGAACTGTACTAGAGGGGTTAACTTTGGAAAGTATTGGCGCAGCAAAAGCAATAGTCTTACCACTGCCAGTATGTGCTTGAACTAAAACATCCCGGCCCGATAGCATTACGGGTATAGTTTCATCTTGTACTGCCGTTGTTTCAAAAAACTTACTTTCAGTAAGACTGGACTTAACTGGGATTGATAATGGTAAATCTATAAAATTCATGATACTAATATTAGCTCTAAGGAATGATTTAAAAGAAACTGTTTACTAAAGAATACAGACTGGTAAGCGCTGTATGGACCTAAAAAGACTACTAATATCATTATACTTCGGAATCGAAAACCTCTACTACAACATTTTAGACGAAATAAACAAAGTCATACCAGTATACAAATATGCAATAGAACCCCTAGAAAAACGCGGCGTGCCAAGCATGCCATTTTACGTCGGGTTATTTTTACTCGTAATACTAAGCATTGTCGCATTAGGCGCGCTAATAACATTTAACGCTACTTCAAACAAAGCAACTGCAATAATAGCAGTCCACACCGCAGCCGGGTTACCAGTCAACGCAGCTACTATTACGTATACTATAAATGGCGTAGAAAATAACGTTTTTACTAATTCAAATGGAGCCGCGTTACTAAACGTAAAGAAAGGACAAACAATTGTCCTCAAAATTAACGCAGAAGGCTACTTACAATCGACCAGTCAAATTAATTTAAAAAACAACGAACGCATGGACGTAGTATTAACCCCTACTGCTACTAAAGCGAGGGAATTAGATTCCCAATTTGCGACCAACGATGAGTTCGTAAATTCAGGATTTAAATCTCAAGACGAATTAATAAAAGATCTTTTAAGTCAAAACCAATCAGGTGAAATTTTAAACCCGTGAAAAAATTATTAGCACTCGTACTATTCGCATTTCTTTTGCTGCCAATAACTGCAAAAGTTAACGCAGACTCACTTCAATGCGATGACGCCTCTTCACTGCAAGAAGACGGTACGTTTACGTGTATTATAGATGGCGGTAATGCTAATAGTTTTGGCGCAACTCCTGGCGTAGAAGGGCGTTCTATTACTATTAATAGTGTGAAAAAAGGAAGTGAAATAATCGACCTTCCAGCGGGTAGTTTTGATTTAGTCATACGTAATAGTAACGTGCAATTTCCAAGAGGAACTTCATTTGCGCTAGGTAATTCAATTAACGGTGAGACTGTTTTTAGAAACGTTTCAATCGAGAATTCAAACTTAAACGTAGAAGATGCAACTGGTGCAATTGCAATAGTAGGTCAAGAAGTTAGAATTGCATCTCACGCTAATGGATTTAACACACTTGGCGCTGCACTTCTTACAATCATCTCTCACACTAACACTACTTTGATTGGTCGCGAGCAACTTTACGCAGGAATAATTTTCGTAACCGGAACTACTGGTGTTACACTGGATGAAGGAGTTTTAATGGGTAATCTAAATCCAAAACCAGATCCAAGTGTAATGATTATTAGCAATCAAATGGTCACTCAAAACGCTAATTTACGCTCACTAAAAACAATCACTATTCAATCAAACTCACTACTAATGAACGGAGTAATAAACGCAGAAGGAAATGTGAATCTATTTCAAGTAGATAATAGTTTAATTCTAAAAGATATAACCGGTAGCTTTGTTACAATAAAAGGCAAAAGCATCGCAGCCGGACTAGTCGGACTAGGAATTAACAACCCAGTCACAATAAACGCTACGGCTGGAAACATTTGGATTAATGCAACCGAAAACTTGACTGTAACTGGAACTTTACAAGCCACGGGCCGAGATGTTTTCTTTAAAAAAGACGACCTAACTGACAGATATAAGTCAAATAGTGCAGTCATATTAATCGCTAAAAACAAAGCAACAATAAACGGCAAAATAAAAACAACTACAAACAAAGCATCAATATACTCAAACAATCTAAACTTTGCTGGAAATAGCATTTCAAGTCCAACTCCTATGAATGGAATTGCAGACTTCGAAGGCGCCCAATACTCATTATTAGATGACTATCTTACTTTTCCAATATCATTCAACATAAGTGACATACCAAATCAAGCTGCAGCTAAACATTTATTCGTCGCGCTACGCCAAGATGACAAATACTGCGCATGGCTATTAACCGCAGGAGATCCTAATGTTGACGGATACGGAGTAATCGGAGAAGTAAACCAACCCCGAAACAGAGTAACTACCGTAGATAGTAAAAGCAGAAGCAGAAGCACCAATTTCGTACTTACTGCACAATCAAACAAATGCGATTTCCAAGCACAAGGATTCAACCCAACAAGCAGCGCGCCAAACTCATTTGCGCCTAATACTAACTCAAGATATTATTTAATCAAAAGCGTACCAAACGACCGATCTATTAGTCCAAACTTCAAACTAAACTACATGAGAAGAAGTCCTTTTGTTGTTTTGGCTAATGAAGTTGAATTAAATAACGCGGTTTTAGAATCTAGTAGCGGATTTTTGATTAAAGCAATTGAAGTTAAAGGAAGCGTAAGATCAATGACAACTGGACAAGCTTTGCGTCCACAAGAGAAAGCATTAGTACTTGCATGTAATAATCAAGTTCAAGCATTCAACCAAGGAATCTACGACTCAGGCTTAAGTGAAGACGAAGGCGCTTGCCCAGCGCCAGTACAACTATATGTCTACGGTGCATTAAACGAAGGAAATGAAAAAATCACACTAGGTTCAGTCAAAGTCGTACAAATAATTAACACTCGAAACGGCCAACCAGTTACTTATAGTATAGGTAGTGGACCAATGCCCTGGAATGCTACTTTTAACAACGCGTTCAATTCAGATGGTACATTTAACATTACCCTTGGCGCCCCTGCAAGAAACGCACTCGAAGCAACACAAAACCCTGCTTTGAGACTTGAAAGAGGCGGAACATACTTAGTTAACTTAGCAATAGATTCAAAACACGAAACATTCGTAGAATGTAACGATCCTCAAATTTGCGTGAAAACAGTTACGGTGAAAGTACAATGAAAAAACTACTACTATTATTATCAATATTTGCAATAATCCTACTCGCCGTACCTACTGTATCGGCGCAAGAATTCTGCAGCGCGCCAGGAGGCGGCTGCCCTTCAACTTGTCTCTCAGCAGGATCAACATGTTATCCTAAATCGCAATCCGTAGCTGCGCCCAACGTTCCAGGAAAAGAATTAACCTGTATTAAACAAACTAATGTAGGCTGTGGTTTCTTCTTAGAATTTCCTCCAATAAAAGGAAACGAATGCCCATCTGGTATGGTACATGATGATGTTATTGATGGAGCTACTGACTGTGGCTTTCTAGGCCTTGGGGTACTTTTAGGTGATTCTAAAAGTGTTTGTCACCAAAGTGTAGACGTAGCATGTAAAGTTAACGCTAAATGCCCTGCAGGAACTAAACCCAAAGCTATAGCCGAAAAGAGCTGTTTTGTTTCAACAGGACAAGCCACAAGCCAAACACTACAATGCTGCAACGTACAACCTCCAACTGTTACTCCACCGGTAATTCAAGCTCAAGATCCACAAGATGTTTTAGACGAGCGCGACAACTTTGCTAATACGGTATTAATAGTAGATGAAGCGCAACATGTAATTTTAGCGCCAGGTCAAGAATATACATTCACCTTCTTTGCCAAAACTAAAAGCGGCGAAATAGTCACGAATAGAACCACAGTTGAATGGAGTTTAGTTGACATCGATAATTACGCTAATTCAGTAATCGACGAAAACACAGGTACGCTAATAGTAGGATCTCAAGCACACGGTAACTTCAGAGTCAAACTAACCCAAGTCGGCGGATTTGAAAAAACAGACTTTGCTGACGTAACTGTAGTTAACTTCCATGACCTTAGCGTAGAACCCGCAACCTTGCAAGCTGAAGTTGGCGCAAGAGTACTATTCCGCGCAAAAGCACTAGAAGCAATTACCAACTCGCCAATAGACGTCCCCGCAACTTGGAGCGTTCAAGGACCAGCAATTGTCAGCAATCCGAACGAAGGAATTTCACAAACCTACTCAGTAATTTTAATCAACGCAGGAAATAACGCAAACATAACTGCTAGGGCTGGCCAGTTTAACGCGACAAGCAGAGTAGGTATTACGGCATTTAGTCAAGATAGAACGCCTAGCCAAATTCAACTCGATGCAGGAAACTCTGATATGACGGTTGGAAGTCAAAGAACACTTGGTGTATTAATACTAAGTGGAGATGGAATTGCGCTTGCAAGTTCAAGAGCATCATTCACATCAAACAATTCAAACGTAGTTAACGTAACTGACCTTAGAAGAAACCCCAATTCTTCGCCAGGAGTTTTAACTGCGGTTAGTGCAGGAGATGCAAAGATTACCGTAACTGCCGGAGCACAAGGAGCCCAAGTATCGCAATCTATTGACGTGCATGTAGTCGAATGCCAAGAAGGACAAACTGACACAGCGTACTGCGCAGCTAGAAATAACTTTGATGTAGCTGGACCGTCAGAACGCGTTTGCGTTTCAGGTAAATGGGGTAACACTTGTGAGCCTCAAAGTTGCGACGTGGATAGTAGATTTGCTTGTATTAGAAATGGACGAGTGGGAGTATTCACTTGTGATTTAGATACTGGTCATTTTAACACTACAACTTGTAATGAAGTTTCAGTTGGAAGTGCCAACGCTCAAGGGGCAGGCAGTCAATTTAACGGCGCAATTTGTGCAAGTACAACTAAGCCGACCCTTGAACTGCTTGCAGGACTAGCGGCAAATCCTCAAAGTGCTGACTTGAACACTTGTCTTTTAGTTGGAATTTATTCAAACGCGCCAACGTGTATTGAAAAGAACGAAGGCAAAAGTATCACTTTAACTTATGATTTTGGAAGTGAAGGTAGTTCATCTAATTCATTTACTGTTGGAGACTGGGCGTACTCTATTTCAGACGCTTCAACTGGAGATGTCTCTATGGTAAGTTTTACTTTGAACAATTTAGTTACAGGTGAAGTTATTCCAAGTTCGTTTGTACAAAGCGGCGCTGACTTACCGGAACTAAACTCTAAAGTACACGTAGAATCAATCACAGTTACTAAAGATGCAGATGATACGATACACGCAAGCGTAGTAGTAAACGTAGAATATAACAAATGCACTTACGCAGCAGACTTTAGCCAAACACCAAAAGCGCAGTAATTTCCTTTCCCCTTTTTTATTTTTTTTTAACTGTTTATTTTAGCGCGTGTTCTACTGCTGTTTCTGCATGAATTCTAGTGGTGTCAAATAGGGTTACTTTTGTGTCGCTTTGTTTTACTAAAAGGGTTATTTCTGTGCAACCTAGGATCACTGCTTCTGCGCCTTCTTCATGTAGTTTACTTATTATGCGAAGATATTCATTTTTTGAATCTGCTTTAATTTCACCAAGACATAGTTCGTGATATATCACGTCGTGTATTATTTGGCGGTCTTTTTCATTTGGTGTTATTACTTCAAGTCCGTATTTTTCAATTAAGCGACCTTTGTAAAAGTCTTGTTCCATGGTAAATTTAGTTCCAAGTAGGCCAACTTTCTTAAAACTTTTAGCTTTGATTCGCTCGGCAGTTCCATCTGTGATGTGTAAAAGGGGAATGTTTACATTCTTTTGAACGTCGTTTGCCATTTTATGCATTGTATTAGTGCAAATTACTATGAACTCCGCGCCGCCTTTTTCTAGTCTTTTAGCAGCGTCGATCATAATTTCAGTAGCTTCGTTCCATTTTCCTGTGTGTTGTAGTTTTTCTATTTCGTCAAAGTCTACGGAGTACATTAAACTTTTAGCAGAGTGCAAGCCTCCAAGTTTTTCCTTAACTTGTTCATTGATAATTCTATAGTATTCGAGCGAGGACTCCCAACTCATGCCCCCAATAAGACCAATAACTTTCATAACTAATCTACTAGTAGTATAAGTATAAAAACTTCAGGTTAAATGTTTTAAAAAAAATAGAAAAGAAAAAAGAGAGGATAAAGGTTTATGCTTTGAGGTATTGCATGAATTCCCAGGGAGTTGGGCGGATTGAGTTTTGTTTGTCTTCTTCTTTTTTGATTTGGCAGTGTGTTTCGATTAAATCGCTAGTCCAAACGGGTTTTAAGAAATCGTTGTCGGATTCTAGTTCGGCTATTGCTTCAGTTAAAGAGCCGGGTAGTTCTTTTACGCCTAGTTCTTTCTTTTTCTCTTTAGTTAAATGCCAAATGTTTTGATCAACAGGATCTCCCGGTTCGATCTTCTTTTTTACTCCGTCAAGTCCGGCGAGGACAATTGCGCTGAATGCAAAGTATCCATTTGCTGCCGGATCCGCAGGGCGATATTCGAGACGTTTTGCGCGTTCACCTGGATTTGCTGGAATTCTAACTGCAGCGGATCTGTTGCACTTACTCCACGCTAAGTTAACGGGAGCCTCGTAACCTGGAACAAGACGCTTGTAACTGTTCGTAGTTGGCGCGACTATTGCGCTTAGCGCTCTGCCGTGTGCAATTAAACCACCAATGTAATACCTGCCTGTTTGGGAGATTTGCGCGTATTGCTCGTTTTCGTCATAGAATGTGTTTTTGCCGCTTTTCCAAAGACTAGAGTGTACGTGCATTCCGCTACCGTTATCTCCAAAAATGGGCTTTGGCATAAAAGTAGCTACTTTACCATAGCGGTGAGCGACGTTACGCGTAACATACTTGAATGTAGCTAGGTTGTCTGCCATGTTGGTAAGTGTATCATAGCGCATGTTAATTTCGCACTGTCCGGCAGTAGCAACTTCATGGTGGTGCGCGTCAATTGGAACTCCAAAATTATCTTCCATAGTCGCGCAAATCTCTTGTCTTAGGGCGGTTAAAGTATCTACAGGGCACGCTGGGTAATATCCCTCCTTGAAGTTTACAAATTGACCTTTGTTATCTTGATGCCATGGACTTTCAACTGAGTGAATAGAATAACTTTGCCCTGCGTGAGGGTGGTGCGCGTTTACTTTAACATCATCAAAAATGAAAAACTCCGGTTCAGGCCCAAAATATGCCTTGTCATAGCCTTCGGCGGCTAAGTGGCGCTCTGTTTTCATTGCAACTGTGCGTGGGTCTCTTGTAAATTCAGTTCCATCAGAGTTAACTGCGGTACATAGTACGCGGGCAGTGTCTTGTTGCCAAGGAAGTTTTCTGTAAGTATCAGAGTCTGGTTTTAGAATCATGTCACTTTCAAAAATTTCCTTAAAACCTTTAATACTTGAACCATCGAGTTTACCAAAACCTTTAGTCACTTCGGCTTCGCTGACTGCGTGACTTGGAACGGTTATGTGTTGCAATCCGCCCATAAAGTCGGTAAACTGCAATTCAAGCCATCTAATTCGGTCCGCTTTTAGTTTACTTAACAAATCCATACTCATACCTATAGCTAATCCCTCTAATTTCATTAAAAGTATTTAAATAACTGGTCACATATATAAATTTTAAAACAAAAAAGTAAACAATCTAACTAAAAAAATATGAATTAGTGTTCTTTTGTTTAGTTTTGTTGTTCTTTATTGGTGTTTTTTTGAACATATGTTTGATGAATTAGATGAACAAATTATCGACTTGCTAAAGGAAGATGCTAGAACTTCAAGTAGAAAATTAGCGGTTAAGTTAAAAGTTTCTCCGGCTACCGTTGCGGCTAGAATTGCAAAGCTTGAAAAAAATAACTTAATATTAGGTTACGAAGTTGCTGTTGACTATTCTAAAATGGGCCGGGATTTTATAGCGCTTACTGAACTTACAATTAGAAAAGGGGCTTTACTTGAGGTACAAAAGAAGATTGCAATGATGCCTGGAGTTGAATCAGTATATGACATCACGGGTAATAGTGACTCAATGGCACTTTGCAAATGTAAAAACAGAACCGAATACTCTGCCCTTGTAAAAAAAATTCTAGCAATTGACAACGTAGAACGAGCAAATACTCACGTAATACTAAACGTAATAAAAGAAAACGGCAGAATAAAAGTCTAAAGTAATTTTAAGTGTCCGGTTAGTTTATCTAATTCGTTTTCTTTAGCTGGGCCTAAACCTAGTGCAGTAATAGAACCTGGTTCTACTTGAGTATGGCCAGCATCTTTGATTAGGCACGCGGGTATTTTCATCTTTTTAGCATTTTCAAAAAGCATTACGAGTTCTTTTTCGCTGTCTACTTTGACTGCTATTTTCATCTGCCCGGTTGACTCCCATTCATCTCTATTATCTTCGGCTGCTTTCAAATACGCGCCTAGACTTGCGTGCGCTCCTTGCGCGACGAGTTTACCTTTTTGCATACCTAAGTCGCTTCTAAGTACAATAACTTGTTTAAATGTCATATTTTTTCAATCCTTTAATGCGCCTAAACTTTTAGCTAGATGTAGGGAGTTAGCTACATTGGCTGCTCCATTTTCAACTATGTCTCCTTGGGGGCGTTGACTAATTGTCGCGGTTGCAATTTCCTTTGCGCGGCCTATATTTTCAACTAGGTGATTAAATAATTTAACTCTATGTTCGTGTGGTATTGTTTTTATCGCGGCAACTAGTTTATCGAAATCTCCGTTAGTTGCGTGTTTTAAAATAAGATTAACTGTTTTTGAATGTGGTTTAAATTCTGCTGCTAAATTTCTTTTAGCATATTTTGCAGCTGCTTTAGCCCCTAATGGCGTTAATCTACTAGTATGCTCTGGTTTATCTGCGCCGGGTTTTTTAGTTATTTCTAATATTTCTTTTTTATATTGATCCATGTAATTTTTTCACTTTCTTTTAGTTGCCGCGTATTTTTTGCTTTCTACTTCGCGCCTTATTGTGCGAAACGCATCTAATGCTTTCCCACGTTTTAAATCATTTGCCGGGCTTATTGTGATTACTTTAGTTCCCGCGTCTTGTCTTATTTTATTGGGTATTGCGGGTAGTTCTTTTTCTAATGCGCTTCTAGCTAGTTTTTCTTGCGCTTTAATATGATCTATTAGTTCAGTTTGCTGCTTTGGGTGTAGTATGTGTAAATGTTTACTAGGGTCACTTAGTACTTTACGTACTTCGCTTTGAGTAAATGTACTTTTTGGTGGAGTAGTTCGGACTATTAAGTTCACTGCTGCTCTTTTTGCATGCTCGTCTGATTCTCTTATTTTTGTTAAATCCATTTTTTTTACTGATGCTAAGTATACTTCCATTTCAAAATCACTGTTTTTGTATTTCGTACATTTCTAGTATTTCGCCTACAGTTGTTATGTCGGTGGCCTTTTTATCATCTCTGAATTTGGTCAAGCGCGGGAATCTTAGTGCTAGTCCTTCGTTTCCATTCCACGCGCATTTATGCGTTGGACTTCGCGTAATTTCATCTGCTGTAACTTCAATTACTATTTCAGGAATAGTCCAAATGTCTGGTTCAAGTTCACTGTCAACGTTTACTGGTTTATCTTTTACGGATAATTTACTTAGTCGTTCGAATAGCGATTGCATTTCTTCTTCATTAAATCCAGTGCCAATTTTTGCAATTGATTTGAATATTTGCTCTTCTGGGTCGTACACTGCGGTTAACAAACCGCCAAGGCCAAATTCCGTGCGCTTACCTTTACCTTTGTAGAATCCAATGATTGCAACATCAACTGTATCTGCAAGGTTTCCTTGGTAGCTCTTTTTGAGTTTAATCCACGCGAATTTACGAGCGCCCGCGACATAAGGCGCGTTAAGATCTTTAGCAATAACACCTTCAAGCCCATCAGAAATACACTCGTCAAACACTCTCTGTAACTCTTCGGGAGTTTCTACTAGTTCCATTCTAGCAGGTGCGATTATTTTGTTCGGGGCAATCATCGCTTCAATAATGCCGCGACGTTCAGTATAAGTTAATGGAGTTAAGTCTTTGCCGTCTTTGTATAAAACTTCAAACACAAACAAATGCAACGGTATTTTTTCTGCGGCAGCGCTAACGTCATGTTTACGTTTACGAGTAATAGTTTCTTGAAATGGCAAATATGTCTTAGTGTCTTCGTTATATCCAATTGCTTCGCCTTCAAGGATGCACTCTTTAGCTGCGATGTATTCTTTTACTGCTTTGACTAAATCCGGAAACATGTGGGTCATGGGTTCTTGTTTACGGGAATAAATCCACACGTCTTTACCTTTCTTGTGAACTTGAACGCGAAAACCGTCAAATTTACCTTCGACTGCGCATTTACCAAGCTTATCTACAATTTCTGCTGGCGTTGGTAGTCGCTCGGCTAATGCAGGACGAATAGGACTTGACGGTATTGGTTTGACTTCATTTATTGCAATGATGCCATCGTTGGCTAACATTTCTGCAACTAAGCCCAAATCGCTTGTTAAGTTAAACGCGCGTTCTAGTGTAATTTTAAGTTCTTTTGAGCCGCTCTTCCAAAAAGATAACGCGTCGAGTACAGTTGAGTCGCCTGCGCCTAAGCGAAGGCTACCGGTTACGAAGCGAATGATTACTTTGCCTTCATTTGGCTGCGCGTTGACAAGCAGTTCGGATAGTAAGTTAATTTTGCTTTGCTGGCTGCCCGCGCCGCTAGAAGTTGCAATTGCGTATAAATTAGAATAAACTTTATCTACTGTAAGCGGTTCGAAGGAGAGGCTTTCTTGTTTTTTCTTTTCAATACACTTTTGCGCAGCGTCGCCTAAATCGCCTAATTTACGGTATAGTAGTTCGACTTCTTTTTCACTTTTACCTGTAACTTTACTGATCGCTTGTAGTGCTAGTTTTTCGCCAAGGCCGAGTTCGACACCTAAATGGGATGGCGCGATTCTGCCTTGAACTAAATAAACGATTTTCTTTAACTCTGCTGTGTTTACGTCTGCAAATAATTTTGCAAGCATATCAGTAATTTCAAGTCTTTTACTGGTAGCTTCCATCGTGTCAAAAACAGCAGCGACTTTACTAAATTCCATTGTATTAAAAATTAAACCTGTTGAAATTAAAAAATACCCCCTTGCCCATGAAAAAAACGAAAATACCTTTTTAAGCTCTTGTGCAGTTAATTACATCATATGGCTCAACCTGCAGGAAGATCATTATTTCGCCCACCCCGTTCAATGCTACTAATGGCAGTTCAAAATGGCCTAAAAACTAAAAGAGAAACTACTAATCCTAATGTACAAGCATACTTGGGAACTCGCGCTCAAGCCGCCCCTCGAAGAGAAAAACCAATACTCGCACAAGCAAGAGATGTAATCGGCGAAACAGCAGTAAAAATATACGAAAACCCAGTAGTAAACGCGCTAGCTAGAATTCCCGGCGCTTCATTTATCATACCCGGCGCAGGTATTGCAACAACCGTAAGAGCAACTGCTGCCGAACACAAAGAACGACTTGCCAACACGCGTTTATTAACCGTTCTTGCAACTAGAACCTCCCAAAAAGAAGTACGCAGAATGGGCGAACCAATACTTGAACCCAAACCACGCGCGCTAAACACAGCGGCAATTAAAGGTATGCTAGAAAAACGCAGAGCACCTTCGGTCCACCCAGCGCATTTACATTTAACTCGAGCTATTACTGAAGCAATTCGCGCAAGCAATAACGAACCAGTTCACTTAAACTCTCATCGCATAAGACGACCAGGAGAAAGCGCAATCGCAGCAAGACAAGCGCCAGACTCTTTTGGCAAACGAGCCGCAAGTGCAATGCCGACTCGTTCTTTTAAATTAGGCGCAGTCCCTAGAGAAAGAGTAAGGTAACTTTTTCTAAAGTATGAGCGATCACGGACACGGGCACCACGAAGAACACTGGAGCGAGCAGTATATTCGCGCAGGCAAAAACGTTACGATCCAACTAACGCTATTGCTATCCTTATTTTATATCTTCACGCAGTTTATACATCAATAAAAAAAATGAAGTCGTATTTTCTACTTGTAAGTTTTGGTTTTGCACTTGCAGTAATGTTATTCACAGTACAACCTAGTCTTACGGGCTATTTTGCAGCTCAAAGCGCTACGTGTCAAAACCCGGTTTTAACGACTGTAACTTCACCCGGTTCATCGCAGTATATAGTAGGGCTTATTGATTCTGCTCAAAGTCAAGTAAAAATAGAAATGTATGTTTTTACTTCTAAAGAAGTTATGCTCGCATTGGAAAGAGCAGTAAATCGCGGCGTTTCTGTTGAACTTATTCTAGAACCTAGGGTTGATCAAAATTACGAAACTGCTCAAAAACTCAAAACCGCCGGAGTCGTGGTTAAATGGGCGTCAACCTCATTTGCAAACACTCACTCTAAGATCATAATCGTTGATGGCAAGATAACTTTCGTTGGAAGCACTAACTTATCAATGCACGCGCTAGAGTTAAATCGCGAAACTGCAGTTATTATTAGCGATCCGTGTACTGCTGCTTCTTTTATAAAAACTTTTGACGCAGATTGGCAAATCGCAACAGGTGTAAAATAAAATGGAATTACTGTTACAGATCGCACCTTTAACGCCAAAAGAATTCCACTCTGTCACTGTAATGACCAAAGAGTTCTTTCCCTATACGGGATTTGACTCAGCAGAAATTCACAGAAGAGCAGCTAACCCAGACATAGTGTACCTAATTGCTAAAGTTAACGGACAAACAGTAGGTTTTATAGACTGGGAATACCAAGGCGAAAGAGCCAAACTCATGGGCCTAGCAGTACTCCAAGAATATCGCGAAAAGGGGATTGCGCGTAGTTTAGTACGCGAAGCGTTGCAGACAATGAAAGAAAAAGGCATGCGAAAAGTCTACTTACTAGTAGCAGAAGATAACCAAAAAGCCCAAAACCTCTACGAATCAATCGGATTCACCAAACAAGGACTCTCCGACAAAAAATTATGGGACAAAAAAATCTACATAATGGAAAAAACACTCTAATTATTTTTAGTTAACACTGCGTTTATTTTTTCGGCTATTTTATTAGAAATGTCTTCGGAAACATATTTACCTTGTATTTTTTCTTTTATTGGGGCGTACGTTTCATGGTATGCTGGCCAATAGTAGTTAAGATATTTAGAAGTACGTGCGTCTTCTGGAGTTGTAGTTGGAAACCAGTAAGAAAACCAGCGGGAAAGTATAGTTTTTGGTTTTCTTATATCATTAAAGTGCGCCTTTACAGTTTTTCTTTTTTCTTCATTTGATTCGCGTATTCTTTTAGGTAATGGAACGTCAACTACCGGCACTTCTACTAGATAGTAAGTTTTTTCATCCGTGTCAACAAAAGCAGGTTCTGCTATTCGTTTATATGAGGAGGAGTGAAAGTTAAACGTTAGCCGATCATGTTTTTTTGCGTAGTGTTTAGCTACTTCAGCAGAATCGGGGAGTTTGTTAATTTCTTCTAGTAATTGTTTTGGATTGGTATTTTTTCTAACCATTGCAAAGTTAGTCTTGGCGTAAGGTATTTTTTCTATTTTAACATCATGACCGTATTTTTCTTTTAAAATTTTAGTAACTCTTCTTGCATGCAAACCGGCAACAACTTCTCCCGGGTGTTCGTTCCAGATGATTAGCGCTTTAGCCATCAGTTATTTAATTCGGGAGTGTTTTTAACTTCTCTTTTCCTTCTATTTTTTACTGATATTTATGGATATAGAATCTAGACTTGGTTTAGTTAAAGGTATTGCTCAAGAAATTGTTACTGAAGCGGAGCTGCGTACAATTTTTGAGACGGTTAAAACTCCAGTTACTTATGATGGATTTGAACCATCAGGTTTAGCGCATTTGCCTATTGGAATTTACCGTCCTTTGCTTATTAGAGATTTACTCAAAGCAAACGTTAAGTTTAAACTTCTTGTAGCGGATAGCTTTGGTTGGATTAACGAAAAAATGGGCGGAGACCTAGACAACATCCGAACAGTCGGCAAATACTTCGTAGAAGTTTGGAAAGCAAGCGGCCTAGATACATCAAAGATTGAGATTGTCCACCATAAGGAACACTTCGACGATGGAGAATACTGGAAAAAAGTAATGCTAATCGCCAAAAACCACACAGAAGCCCGTACGTTAAAAGCGCTGCAAATCGCTGGACGCAAAGAGAACGAAGTACGCCAAGTAGCGCAACTCTTCTACCCATCAATGCAAGCCGCGGACATATTCCAACTCGACGTAGACTTTACTCAACTAGGTCTTGACCAGAGAAAGGCAAATATGCTCGCAAGAGACGTAGCTGAGAAACTACACTGGAAAAAACCAGCAGTAGTATCACACAGAATGCTACTAGGCCTTGATGGTATTTCAAGCGCTTCAAGCGCGGATGAAGATCAAGTAATCGACGCAAAAATGAGCAAATCCAAACCCGATTCATGCATCTTCGTACACGATAGCGCGGCAGACATAAAGAAGAAAATTGGAAAAGCATACTGCCCAGAAAAGACAGTAGCAGGAAACCCAATACTTGAATACAACAAAGAAATAGTCTTCCGGGCAAAGAAAGAAGTTACAATCGAAAGACCAGCAAAATTCGGCGGCTCAGTAACCTACACTTCGTATACTGAAATGGAGAAAGACTTCCTTGCAGGTAAGTTACATCCAATGGACCTAAAAAACAGCACAAGTAGCAGTTTAGATGACTTAATCGCACCTATCAGAGATCATTTCGAGAAAAACAAACAAGCAAACGCGTTATATGAACAAGTCAAAGCAATGAAAGTAACTCGTTAACCTTTTTATCTCACTCTTTCTTTCTTTTATTGTATGCGTTTTCTTTTATTTTCACTATTATTATTGAGTTCGTTTAGCGCAGCTATTCTTGAGTTTCAAAATTGTCCTTCACTTGCTAATTCTAACTTTACGCTAAATGTAATTTCTACTAGTGAACCTCAAGTGGCAATTCAAACTGAAAATCCCGGTTTGTCTGTATCTGTAGCGGGTCAAAGTAAACAAACTTATTCTTATTACGTTAATTTCTCTAAAGTTCCAAAAAACCTCTACGTACTATCCGCAACTACCGAAGGTAGTACAATTAAATGCGGTTTTAGTTACGTACCACCAGAACTTACAACTACCAAAATTCCCGATTCAAATCTTCTCATCGTAGTACTTTCAGTACTTGCGTTTGCTTTTGTTTTGTTTAGAAAAGATAAAAAGCGCTAAAAGTTCATACTACTTTCTAGAATGATGAACTTTATGAGTGCTGAAGCATGAAAATTACGCAATTTTCCACAACACACTAATGATGACGACTTTGAGTTCTGACTATACAAAACTAATTTTTTATTAAAAACGCGCTTAATGCAAGTAATGTTAAACCCGTAATTATCGCGCCTATTCCAGTAGTATGTAATATGTTGTCGATTAGTTGGCTTAAACCAAATCCGAATAGTAAAATTCCTGTTGCAAATATTAGAACTGATATTAGGATGTTCGTAATTTTGCCGCGTATTTTGCTTACTCCGTCATCGATTGCATTTGAAATTACTGAAGTAGTAAAACTAGAGACTAGTTGTAGTACTTCAGAAAAATTTTCTAAGAGGGACATTTTACTAGTTCCTGCGGCGAGTTACTAGTAATCCAATTAAAAGTCCGCTCACTAATGCACCACCTACTGCAAGAAACGGATGTTCTTTAATTAAATCCGCGGTTTTTTCTTTTTGTTCATCCGCGTAATCTTTTACTTGGTCAATTTTTGCGTGAATTTCTCGTTCTAATTCAGGGCGTAAAATTTTAGTAATTTGTTTATCTGTCATATTAACTTATCACCTATAGTTTTTGATAAGCTAAAGAAAACTTTAGGGTATAAGTGATATACGTATCTTATTTTGAGGAATATGGCGTATGATTTGTTAGTTATTTGCTGTTTGACTTGTTTATCCGAAAATTGCGCCGAATCCTTGGGTGGCGTTGTTTTCTTCTTGTTCTATTGCGTCAAAGACTTTCTTTTCATCTTCGCCGTCTAGTTTCTTTCCTTCTAGTGCTTCAAGCTTAGTTGAGAGTATTTTTGCAATTGCGTCATCTTCAGTCTTGAAGTATACTACGTAAAAGCCTCCTTTCAAACCAAGGGGCTTACTTTCCTTAAGTACAAAACCGATAGTAGCAAAGCTATCCTTTGCGTATGGATCTGCGGCAAGTAGTGCGTCAAGTTCCTTTTTCTTTTTTTGTTCTATTAAAAATGCAAATTTCATAAGTATTACCTATTAATTACACGGACTTTTCGTAGCTTTAAATAATGTGGTTCTCCCTATTTTTTTTTACTATTTGTATTGAGTTGCTTTTTTTACTGTGGATTTAGCTTTAATTGTTATTTTTTTAATTATTGGTTTTATTAACGGGTTTTTCTCATCAATGTCTGGGGGTGGAAGCCTATTTGCATTACCTGTATTATTACTGGTAGGTTTACCGGTACAGATTGCGATTGCTACTAATACTTTTAGCACTATCGGATCCGCGCTTGGATCTTTGCCTAAATATTTAAAAGAAAAAAAAGTCAACTTTGAAAACTTGTGGCTTTTTGCGGCGCTTAGCTTAGTTGGAACTTACATCGGTGCTAATTTACTTTTAACTTTTCCAAAGCAATACTTAAATCAAACGATAATTGCGTTACTTCTCTTCATAACCGTTGTTTTTGTTTTTAAAAAGAAATTAGGGGTAGAAAGGAAAGTCGTCTCTAAAAAATATAATTATGTGGGCTTTGTTTTTTACTTTTTAACATCTATACTTGCTGGTTTTTTCCTTGCGGGTACGGGTATTTTAGTGTTGTATGTAATGGTTACTTTCTTAGGGGTTACGTTGATTGAAGCAAACGCGACGCGACAAGTGCTTCTAATTCCAACTGCTTTAATGTCTACTTTTATATTTGCTCAAAATAACTTAGTAAATTTTCCAATCGGAATAGTGCTAATGATCGGAATGATACTTGGTGGTGCAATTGGCGCGAGGCTAGCTATTAAGAAAGGGGATGCGTGGGTCAAAAATATAACTGTTGCAGTTGTGCTAATAACTATAATTAAACTAATTCTATTCTAAGTGAGTTTAATGCGTTTTGATGATGTTGTTTTGGACTTGCAAAAAGTGGCTAGTTCTGAAAAGGCGGCGTTTTTTCCTAACTTTTTCAAAACCGGTCCCGGGCAGTATGGTGAAGGGGATAAGTTCATTGGAGTTACTGTGCCAAATCAAAGACTAATCGCTAAAAAGTACGGTTCAATTTCGTTGAATGAACTTAGTAAATTGTTAGGTAGTTCGATTCACGAGCATCGTTTAACTGCGCTTTTAATTTTAGTAGACAAATATGAAAAAGCAAATTTACAAGAAAGAAAAGAAATTTACGATTTCTACTTGAATAACTTAAAAGGAGTTAATAATTGGGACTTAGTTGATAGTTCTGCGTATAAGATTGTCGGCGCTTATTTATCGGATAAACCAAAAGACTTGTTATATCGTTTCGCGAAAAGTAGTAATCTTTGGGAGAGAAGAATTGCAATAATTTCGACGTTATATTTTATACGAAATAAGCAATTCGAAGATACTGTAAAAATATCAGAATTGCTATTGGCAGATGAGGAAGATTTGATGCATAAAGCAGTTGGCTGGATGCTACGCGAAATGGGTAAACAAAATGAAGCAACGTTGCTAAACTTTTTAGATGCGCACTATAAACAAATGCCTCGAACTGCGCTAAGATACGCAATAGAGCGTTTATCCGTTAGTCAAAAAAATAAGTATATGAGTAAATAGGGTTTTTAGAGTATAGTTCGGGGAATTTGGGTTATGTTTTCTATTATTTTACTTGCTTGGTGCTCGTCTAGTCCTTTCCAGTAAACTATCCACTTGCCTCTTTTTTGAGCGCCATCGCATTGCTTGTAATACCAGTTGTTTATTGGATTAGTTTCAGTGCTACGCCAAGCTAAGGAGGGGTATTTGCTGGTTACTGCTTTCCATAGTGTTTCGCCTAATCCGTTTCCTTGCGACTTTTTGACTACTGCAAATTTATCTAAATAATATATGTCTTGAAATTTAGTGACTATTGCAATTGCGTTATACTTTCGTTCTATGAATATTTTTTCTACTGGCATTTCGAAATAATTCGGGGCTAATTTTCGGTTAAAACTATTTTCTATTAAAGTTTTGACTTTATTTTTATCTACTTCGTCAAAGCTGTTTGCGGTTATGAATTTTGCTCCGCTTCTTATGTAAGTTCCCGCTCCTTTTATTGTGAATAGTTCTTTTAGTAAGTTTTCTGCGCTACAAATTTCAACTATTAGTGATTGGTGTTTTTCTAGTAATTGTTTGATTGCCGAAACGCGCTCTAACATAGGGTGGGGAATGGCCTGTTTTTCTTTTAGGACTTCAAAGTCATTTTCTAGGTCTATGTGTGAAATTATTTTATCGTTATTATCTCGTATTCCACTATCTTCTGTGATTATTATGAATTTTTTAGGCTCTATTGCGTTCACTAGCTCTTTGGCTATTATGTTTGAACTTACTTTGGTGCAACTAATTACGGGTATGCAGTCGCTTTGGCATATACGATCTATTTCATCTAAGTCTATTTTTAGTTCTGGTTTTATTATGGCGCGTTCGTTTGCGTTAATTGCAGCGCCTTGGTGAGTGTTGATTAGGTTTACTAGTTTATCTGTTAGTGTTTCATCGTATCCTTTCGGACAAGAGTGCACTACTATGGGAGTTAAGCCTAATTTGGATAGAAATGCTAGGTCTTGTGCTACTAGGTCGATTTTGTTTGTTATGCTTCTACTTCCAATTTTTATGACTGCGAACTTGTGTTTTGGCGTGTTTTTGAAAATCTCTAAGTAGATTTTAAGTTCTCGATCTAGCCCTAGTCCATTTAGTAGTCGAAGAAAATCATCTTGCATGTTTTTACTTGATTCAAATCCTTTTTTTTATTTTTATATTTTGAGTTTTTCTACAATCCAACCTAAGAAGTATAGTATTAGGGTGCTTAGTATTACTCCAAATAGCATTACGCCAGTGAATAAAACGCCTAGTACGTTTATGTGTAAAAATGATAGGAGAAATCCAATTATTACAGATAAGCTTCCAAGAAACCAGAAGATAAAGCCTATTGCGCCAATTCCATTAAAAATTCTCTTTAAATGATTCGCCATAGTGTTCACATGTTTTGTTGTTCAATTTCTTTTTTTAGTAAAGGAGTTAGTTGTTTTCTCATTAAAATGCCTTCACGTTTAGCAATAAACTCGTTGAATTTAACTTGAAAACACTTTACTAGTAATTCCTGCATCTTTTTACTCGGTGCTACAAATGTGTTCGTAGCTTTTTTAACGTCTATTAAAGTTGCAAATACTAAGTTTAGTTTATTTTCTTCTTCTAAACTTTTAATTATGTTTAGTAGTTCTTTTTCGTTTTGTAAAACAAAATTATCAACGTTTACTATTTCAAGCTGAGCGATTCCAAGTTTAACTCTATTAAATTCAAACAACGCAAAGTCATGCTCTACTGTGGTTTTAAGTGACCCTACAATTTTAGATTTGTACTCAAACATTTCTTCTACGTATTTACCGTCTAGTTTTAGTGAATCGTTAAGCCACTGTGCTATTTTTACGTCTCTTTCCGTAGTTACCCCTGCTTTGAAATTAATGGTATTAGATATAACTGCAGAATAAAGTAACGCAGCTGATTCGCGGGAAATTGGCACGTTTTGTTGTTTGAATTTTTCCGCAATTAGTGTCGCCGCTGAGCCTACTAGTTCTATTTGTACTTTAGCGTTTGGAAAAAGGTGTGCTTCGTGAACCTTGCGATGATCAATAACTTCTATTACTTGTTCCGGTTTGATTAGTTTTGAAATTCCTTTAAGATCACTAGCATCACCGAGTATAACTTTCGACTTTAGATTGATTAGTTTTGTGCCATCTTCAAAACCATTAATGTTAAACTTATCTACTACAAATTGCGCTTCTCGATGTAACGATCCAAAAATACACGCAACTGCCGGAATGCCCGTTTTGGTTAAAAATTCAGCATAAGCAAAAGCACAAGCAGTCCCATCCAAATCCGGATCTAGATAACTAGTAACTAAAACTCTATTCATAAAAAGAAGCCCCGAACGAGGATTGAACTCGCGACCTCTTGTTTACGAAACAAGCGCTCTACCACTGAGCTACCGAGGCGTTAATCTTTTGTTATTGTTTGAGGATGTTTTAATTATAAAAAACCGTACCTGCAAGTACCCTTTGGTTTTTATTACTTGGTCGTTTTAATTAGTACTTACGTATGGAATTTTTAATCGGCCTTTTACTAGGCGCTATTGTTATAGTCGGAATTGCAATTTTCGCGTTCAAAAAAGACCTATTGAACGAAACCGGAACTTTAATGGCAATTCTACTAGGATTTGTCGTATACTCATTTCCAACTGCGCCAGTACCTGGCTGGGTTTGGTTTGCATTACTTTCGCTATTCTTTATTTTGTCTAGCGTGGTTACTCGCTTTAAGAAAAACGACAAAGAACAAGTTAACCAAGAATTTGCAAAAGGAGGCGTTCGAGACGCAATGCAAGTTTTTGCCAATGGCGCAGGAGCCGCGTTATTTGCAGTAATTTACCACTTTTACCCAGCTGATATTGTTTTCTTAGGATTTGCTGCAACTCTTGCAACCGTTAACGCAGATACATGGGCTACCGAGCTTGGAGTACTTTCAAAAACTAAACCATTCTTAATAACGAACTTAAAAAGAGTAGAAAAAGGAACTAGCGGGGCAATCTCAACCACTGGAACACTTGCCGCGTTGGCCGGCGCTTTTGCAATCGCACTAGCTGCAATTGTGCTAATCGTCTTAACTATACCTTTCAATATTTTCGTTAAGTTTCCATTGGGTGTATTAGGCTTTGTATTACTAGTAACTATATCTGGACTGTTTGGCGCGTTAGTTGATAGCTTAATGGGCGCAACGGGCCAAGTAATGTATTATTGCGAAAAATGCAAAAAAGCAACCGAACGAAGAACACATAAATGTGGAACTAAAACCGTTTACTTCAAAGGAGCAAAATGGTTTGATAACGACCTTGTCAATTTATTATCTTCTTTAGTATCTGCCGTATTTGCAGTTGCGCTTTACTTTTTACTCAAAATGATAATCTAAGCAGGTGTTTTTTTTCTAAATATGTATGATGTAATTATTATTGGCGGTGGAGTTTCCGCATATGGTGCTGCTATGTACTGTGGCAGGTTTAACATGAAAACCTTAGTAGTGCAAAAAATGAAAGGCGGAACTATAGTACTAACCGATATTGTTGAGAACTATCCGGGTTTCAAAAAACTCACTGGAATGGAACTTGCTAAAAACATTGAAGAACACGCATTAGAATACAAGTCCGTTTCTGTTGAAGATGGCGAAGTTACTAAAATTGAAAAGAAAAAAGACGGCTCATTTAAAGTCACAATCGACGGTGAACAAACTCGCGAAGCAAGTACAATAATCTACGCTACTGGCACTGAATGGAAAAAACTCGGCGCGCCTGGTGAAAAAGAATACATGAACCGAGGAGTTCATTACTGTGCTTTGTGTGATGGCGCTTTTTATAAAAATAAAGTCATTGCAGTTGTCGGAGGAGGAGATAGCGCTACAAAAGAAGCCCTACTCTTAACAACTCTTGCAAGTAAGGTTTACATGATCGTTCGCAAAGACAAACTACGCGCTGAACCTATTAATTTAGATCGCGCCCTTGCCAACGAAAAACTTGAAGTAATTTACGAAAACGAAGTCAAAGAAATCAAAGGCAACGGCAAAAACGTCACACACGTTCAACTAACTAAAACCTACAAAGGCAAAACTGACCTTGAACTTTCAGCCGTTTTCGTTGAAATTGGACACAATCCAATTACTCAACTAGCAATCGACGCAGGAGTTGAAGTGGATAATCACAAGGAAATCAAAATCAACCGCCTCTCAGAAACAAACGTAGCAGGATTCTTTGCAGCAGGAGATTGCTGCGATTCAGCATTCAAACAAGCAATCACAGGAGTAGCAGAAGGAGTCACAGCATCATACTCCGCCAATCAATACCTCGAGAAAATAAAACACGAAAAAAAGAAGAAATGAACTCAGTTGAGATTTATCATAGTTCAAATGGTAAGCAGCATTGGTTTAGGCTTAATAAAAATGGAGCTACCTTAGCGGACGTAAAAAACGCGGCGATAATAGAAAAAAATTTAGATCAATATCGCGCGGAGCAGCGAGAACCTACTCAACGACAAGCAGGGGAAATAATTTTTAGATTTGTGCCTGGCATTTTTCTACTCAGACGACCTAGGCTCGAGTTTGACGTTTATGACCCATATGGCTCCGATAAAATGCAAGCAAGAGCCGGACGAAAAGGTATCGGCTTGCATTTTGAACTTAAAGTTTTAAAATACTTAAAAGAAAAACTAGTGACTGGTAATGTAAAAATCCGCCACAATACAATTAGGCCGCACAGAGTGCAAATGCTTGAAGAACTTGGAATAAAACCAAAAGGCTCTAACCTTAATTTAGATCAACATATTGAAAAATATGAAACAAGAATTGCTGAAATTGAAGCGAGGTTAAAACATGGCTGAGCATCCAAAAAGACCTTTGAAAATTTATCATTGCGTTAAGATCTTTAGAAAAAATAAGCACAGGGAAGATTTTCACGCGTTCTATACTAATAAGTTTAATTTTACGGTAGATGAGTTAAACGCGGCGCCAATTATCAAAGTAGCTAAAGAATCAGTACTCGCCGGCGAACATTATTTCGAGTTAGATGGCGGCGATCGGTTAGATATTAATCGACCAAGATTAAGTTTCTGGCGAATTAGAAATAGATTACGTCCAAAAAACATGTTTCCCTATCCAGAAATTAATCATGTTGATGTAAACTGGAAAAAAACAAAACTGGTTAAACCAGGTGGCTTAGGAGTAGGGCAACATTTTGAACTTATTGCGTATAAGTATTTGCGAGATTATTATGGGAAAGACCTGAGAATGATTCCAGATGAGTATCAATCGCCTGAGCGGCTTGCAATGCTTGCAAAGATAGGAATAACTCGAGTACAGGATCACACATTAGATGAGCATATTAAATTATTTAGTGATCGAATTAAACGAACTGAAGAACGACTTAAGCGCGAGCGTGGGCAATAACGTCGTGTATTCCGAAGCGTAGCGTTTTGTCTTTGGCTTTTCTTTTTCGTAATTCGAGCCAGGCTTCTTTTACTTTTTTTACGCCTAATTTTCGTATTTCTTCGAGAGTTTCTGGAATTGTCATGCCGTAGGAGTCTTTGACTAATTCTACGGCTAATTTTATTTCGTCTTTTTCATAACCTCGAGTAAATAGCCAGGCGCGTTCAAAATTATTAGCGTCAATCCACTTTATTTCCCCGTAGGCTTCTGGCCCGTGTTTTAGGATGAATTCGATTGCGTTTTTTACAGCTCCGCTTGACATGTTTTCGAACTCTTTATCGAATGTTTTCTTTTCCTTAGGGTACTTCACGTATAGCTCAGCTAGTTGAGCTTCGACGTGCTCCTTCTCAACCTTCTCTTTCAAATTCATAAGCATAAATATTTTAACTTTCTGCCTTTATTACTTTAAAGTTGTACGACAAAATGAATAATTTAGAAATAATAGAAAACAATGTACGGTGCGAGCAGTATAAGTTCACTTTAGCGCTCCCGCCGAAAGGAAGTGGTAATCCATTACTAATTCATGGTTTTGGCACTCATGACGCGCATATTCGGAAAGTTTTCGAACATTTTAATCCTAAACCAGTTGGAGTATTAGCAAAATTAGTAGGTAAATTTGTTAAGCGTTCGAAAGTAGATTTTTCTAAATGGACTTTTGTAAATGGCGGTTTTTTAAATAAGGAATTAACTAGTGCAGTCGTAACTTCGACTATAGTAGCAGATGCGCCTTTTGAAGATGGTAAAGAAGAACATCGAGCAGTTACACTTGCTGCTTTAAAAAAATTTTGTGAATCTCGCGGTAAAAAATTCGGAAAACTTGCATTAAATTATGGTGAAATTTAAAAATAAGCGCGGGGGATGAGATTTGAACTCATGCACCCGTGAAGGTACCAGTTTTCGAGACTGGCGCAATGGACCGCTCTGCCACCCC
>CAZERP010000001.1:5966-57501 GCA_964514805.1 Microcaldota archaeon | reverse complement strand
ATGGTTGAGGATATTAAGGAAAATATTGAATCTGAGTTTACTTTTGATGAGAGTTTAGATTTTACTGAAGTAGAAAATGCAGTCTGGGAATTACCCAAAAGCGGCAAGATGAACGTTCCGGTAAGAGTCTTTGCTACAAAAGCTATGCTTAACCAGATGAAAAATGACCGTACATTAAAACAAGCACGAAACGTAGCTTGTCTTCCTGGAATTGTAGGCGCGTCAATGGTAATGCCAGATGGTCATGAAGGATATGGTTTTCCAATTGGTGGAGTAGCTGCTTTTGATCCTGAAAATGACGGGATTGTAAGCCCAGGTGGAGTAGGTTACGATATTAATTGCGGAGTTCGTATGCTTCGAACTGATCTTACTTACGATGAAGTTAAACCTAAAATTAAAGATCTTTTAAACGCACTTTACAAAAACGTACCCTGCGGGGTTGGAAGCAAAGGACGTATTCGCTTAAAAGATCAAGAATTTGAAGACGCAGTCACACAAGGTCCAAAATACTTCATAGATCAAGGTCTTGGCCTCAAAGAAGATATGGAACACTGTGAAGAAAACGCGCACATGGATGGCGCGGATTTAAGTAAAGTTTCAGAAATGGCACGCAAGAGAGGGGGCCCTCAATTTGGAACTCTTGGAAGCGGTAATCACTTTTTAGAACTTCAAAAAGTCGACGAAATATACGACAAAGAAACAGCTAAAGCGTTTGGAATAACTAAGAAAGGACAAGTTACCATAATGATACACTCTGGCTCAAGGGGTTTTGGTCATCAAATTTGTAGTGACTACGTTCGCGAATTCGTAGATGCGGTTAAAAAATACAAAATCGAACTCCCTGACCGTAATTTAGTGTGTGCACCGCTTGGAACCAAAGAAGCAGACAATTATTTCGCGGCTATGAATTGCGCGATTAACTTCGCATTTAGTAATCGCCACATTATGGCGCAGTGGACTCGCGAGACGCTTACTGAAGTTTTCAAACGCGAATGGGAAAGTGACTTAAACGTGAAAACGGTTTATGACGTGTGCCATAATATCGCTAAGTTTGAAGATCACGAAGTTGACGGCAAAATGCAAAGCCTATGCGTGCACCGTAAGGGCGCTACAAGAGCGCTTTGGGCTGGTCGCAAAGAAGTGCCCAAGGCTTATCGTAAAGTTGGACAACCAGTAGTAATTCCAGGTTCAATGTCAACTGCCTCGTATATGCTTGTCGGAACGCCTAGTGGAAAAATATCCATGGGTTCAAGTAACCACGGAGCGGGCAGAGTAATGTCACGGGCTGAAGCTATTCGTACTTTCAAAGGCGAAGACTTAGTAGCGGATATGGCAAAACACGGCATTGGAATAAGAGCGCCAAACATGAAAAGCATCGCAGAAGAAGCAGGCGCCGCATACAAAGACGTAGACCAAGTAATCGAAAGCGTACGCCAATCCGGCATATCCAAACCAGTATGCAGACTAACACCAATCGGAGTAGTAAAAGGATAAAAACTCTAAATCCTTTTTAGTTAAAGTAAATATATTATGGCAAAAACTCTTTACGTTACTTTAGTTCGACACTCCCCGCATAATCGAGCGGAGACTCGAATGCCACACATGGGTGGTATTCATTTAACTGAGGAAGAGTTTGATGGTGCTAGGCGTAAAGGGCTTGCTTTGAAGCGTAAATATCCGGGTAGTGAATTTGAATTTCTAACTTCGCCTAACCCAAGAGCTATGCAAACAGCTTATGGTTTATCTACTCATTTAGTTTCTAATACGAAAGAAAAACCACACTTTGAAGATTTAGATGATGCGTATTTAGCGCAAGATGTACCTGAAGGTGTTGTTGAAAAATTACAATCACGTCGCATTAAAATTACTCCAAACTTAAACATTCCTCGTCAACCAAGTAGCAGAGGTAATGTACACGATGGTTTTATACTTCCTCAAGAGATAAAAGATGCATTTGATCAATACGGCGCGGGAGGTAATTCCCGTAAGTCTAGGCATTTAGTACTAGTATCGCATGCGGAAATTATTTCACCCTTGTTGCACGAACTAACTAAGATAAATTCAGATGTACGTTATTCTATGCCCTCTGACGGTGTAATGTCTAAAGATACGCTTCCAATTCCCGGAAAAAGACAAGAGGGTCAAACAACTTATTTCGGGGGAATAGGAATAGTAAATACTACTGGTAGTAGGCAGTATAATACTAAAAATAGAATAACGGCAGAATTAGATCAAAGTTTTGGAATGCTTGAGCATTTAACTTTTAGAATAAACAAACGAGGAGTTACATTATTCTTTAGAGGTAAACAAATTCCGCTACCTAAAAATTTAGTCGAAAGATTAAAATTTACTCAGTAGAAGTTTACTTTGTGGTTGATTAGTTTTTCTCCTTGGTATGTGAACTTAGCAGAGAAGAATTTATCTCCGGAAAGCCATTTGCTAAAAACAGCATCGGCTTGATGTCTCTTTAATGTATTTAGTTTTGAGTCGTCGATCCATTCTAAAATACCTTCCGTAGAGTTCTCAATCGTGCCCGTAAATTGGGTTGCGACAAACACGTATACGTGGCCGTTATTTTTGCTACCTTTTTCTATGTCTGTAAAAGTTATCCGACCTTTCAAAACAGGATCTTTAATCGTAAGGTTGCTTTCTTCTAAAACTTCACGCGCGACGCATTCTTCTGGTGTTTCACCTTCTTCAAACTTGCCGCCCAAACCGTTCCAAAAACCCGTAGAAATGGAATCCTTCTTAGTGACATTAAGCATCAAAGTCTTACCGTCTTTTTTCAAATAACAAAGGGTCATTAACTTCATAATAATTCACATTTTTCTCGAGTCATACGCCCAGTGCAAAAGCGCTTGTCTTTGTACGGGTCTGCACATTAGCGCGCCGGCGGGGCAGTGTTTTTGAAGTTGCGCGATGTGTCTTTTCATTGCCTTCCATCTTTTGATTTGACGCGCGTCATCTTCACTTCTTCGGCCCATGTAGTAACGAGCGTACCATTGGAACCAGCCTCTCGGGTCTTGTGGGTGAATCCAAAGTTTATCTAGCCAGTATTGTAATGGTTTGGATGCGTGTACTTTAAAATAATTTAGCGAGGGGTTTGGTTCTTCGCTTAGTTTTGCGCGTTTAAACCACTCCTTTGGAAACTCGCCCGTGCATTCGTTTAGGTATTTACCGTCAAATACACCTAGTTCAAGCATTTCTCGCGGAGTTAATTCAGGTTTAAACTCAGGGTCAAAATTCTTACCTGGCATTTCAGTTAAATAGTAAACGTAGTCTTTCTGGAAAGAATCATTAACAATAATTTTACGCTTCATATTTTCATTCAACTTTTTTTGCTATTATAAAGTGCATTAAGTATGGCCCTTCAAATCCAATTAATGGGTAGCCAGTGTGTTTTTCTACTACTTCATCTGTTTTTCTTTTCGCTGTTTTATTTCTATTTGGTCCGGTGTACCAGTATTCGTTTCCTGTTTTGTTAGAGTAACTTTTGACTCCATATTTGTCAAGTTTAAAGCCAAGTGGTTCTGCGCGGGCTCTTATTATTTGTTTGTTCACTTCAAAAATTTGTCCGGGTTTGTCTCCGAATGGCGGGTGTAAATCACGTAGTTGTCCGTACGCGCTTTGACAATCAGAGTCAACCATATGGTAAAATCTCCCGCCGGGTTTTAGCGCCGCGTGAATTAACTTAAGTACGTGTGGGGGAGTTACATTTACGTCAATGTCTGGCATGTTTAGGTAAATTTCGTCTGCTTTTTCGCCTTGTAGTAGTTCGTCTAGTTTAGCTTTTAGTTTTTCTTCCGTTTTAAAATCAATTGTACTTGCGTGAAATATGAATTCAGGTCCGCTTGGCCACGGGAATTTTTTTCCAAATACGCGGTATCTTTTATCATCTATGCCGATGTACTTTAGCGGGCGGTCTTTTATTCTGTCTTTGACTGCGTGCGCTACTTGTCCATCTCCGCAAAGAAGGTCTAAAACTACAAACGGTTTCTTTTCAGTCATGTTGGTTTCACTTCTTTTTTAAAACAATGTAATGCGCCGCGTATTGGGGAAATCGCGTGTGCATTTTTATTCTCTCGTTTAAATCGCCTTGATATTTCTGTGCGTATGGTTTTCCGGGCGCGTAGTACCATTCATTTTCGTTCATTCTAGTACCATAGTGTTCTAACTCTAAACCAAATCTAGCGGCGTGTTCTTGAATGTACTTCGACATAGTCGCGTGAATTTCACGGGCAGTGTTTTCATCAATTACTCTTTCTGGGTAGTCAATTCCATGTTGTCTACCTTTTGGTGAGTATAAACTTAGAAGCGCGGTGCCTAGAATGCTATCTGGGTTATCGTGATTTTCTTCAATTACGTATAACCTGCCGCCTTTTTTTAGTTTACCAGCGAGTTTTTCAAGAGTAGAACTACCTTTATAGTATTGGGTTGAATTGTGCATTACGGTCCAAATTTCGTTTGCTTTTTCGCCATTTAGCACGCGATCTAGTTGACCTTCAAAGATTTCAGGCTGCCAGAAGTGAACTCTTTCCCTATGAAAGTTAATTTCGCCTAATGATGCGTGTTTTTCAAGCCTAGCTAACCTTTCGGATACGTGTTTTTCGTATCCGGGTTTATCTTCATCGACTCCATGATAAACTAAGTGAAGTTTCTTTTCAGGCCCAAAAACGTTTCTATGTGCTAGTCCATCGAGTACAGGCATAGCTCCACACAATAAGTCCAGTACTACGAACGGCGTCTTTTTAGGCATACTACGTAAACGTAGCTAGTAAATTTAAACAAATTCATGCAGTTGTTACATGCGAGTAACATTGTTTTAACTATTTTTCCTTCGTTAGTAATTTGAAAAAAAGGTGTTATTCTAAAAAAATGAGTAGTTCTATTGACGCGGTTCAAAAATTTGACTCAGAAATTGCAACTCTAATGAAAGGAGAACTTGCAAGACAACAAGACGGCCTAGCTATGATTCCAAGCGAAAACTATCCATCAATAGCGGTAATGCAAGCACTTGGAACCGTACTTAACATGAAGTATGCCGAAGGATACCCAGGAAAACGTTACTACTCAGGACATGAATTCATAGACCCAATAGAAACTATCGCAATAGAAAGAGCTAAAACGCTCTTTCAAGCAGAACACGCAAACGTACAACCACACTCTGGAAGTGGAGCGAATATGGCATGCTACATGTCAATAGCTAAACCGGGCGATAAAATACTAGGATTCCACCTTGCGCATGGTGGTCACTTAACTCACGGTAATCCAGTTAACTTTTCAGGCCGCACGTATAACTTCGTTAATTATGGGGTAGACCAAGACACTGAAACAATAGACATGGATAAAGTAAGAAAACTAGCCGAAGCAGAAAAACCCAAAGTACTACTCTCTGGAACTACTGCATATCCACGCTCTTTAGATTTTAAGGAATTTAGCGAGATTGCAAAAGACGTCGGCGCGTACGCAATGGCAGACATATCACACATAGTAGGACTTTGTCTTGCCGGTGTGCACCAAAATCCAGTACCTAGCCATGACATAGTAATGACTACTACGACTAAAACACTCAGAGGACCTAGAAGTGCTATTATACTTTCAAAAAAAGAGGATAGATTAAAAGAAAAATATCGCCCAGATGAAAAAAGAGACTTAGCGCGTATTGTCGATTGGGCAGTTTTTCCAGGAACTCAAGGAGGACCACTAGAGCACGTAATCGCTGCTAAAGCAATAGCCTTCAAAGAAGCAATGCAACCAGACTTTCTAGTTTACCAAAAGCAAATTGCAAAAAACGCCAAAGCACTAGCGCAAACACTAATGAATAACGGGCTTAGGTTAGTAACGGGCGGCACGGATACTCATTTGATGATAATCGACTGTAGGGGAACTAAAGTCGCGGCAGGCAAAGAAGCTTCTTTAATACTAGAAAAAGCAGGCATTTTCGCCAATATGAACTCTGTGCCGTATGACACAGCGCCGCCGCTCAAACCATCCGGACTACGTCTAGGTACTCCCGCGCTTACAACTAGGGGAATGAAAGAAAAAGAAATGCAACAAATCGCAGAAATGATAGCTAAACTCTTAAACAACCCAACCGACGAACTCGCAGCAAAAACAAAGGACGAAGTCCTGCAGCTAACCAAACAATTCCCGCTATATCCGGAACTAGAATATTGATTTTAAAACTCTCTTTTTTCTTTTTACACTACGAATAAAAGCGTTTGTGGTGTAGTGGTAACGTACGACCTTCCCAAGGTTGAGCTCCGGGTTCGATTCCCGGCAAACGCACTCTTTAAACTTTTAATCTGGTTTAATTCTATTTATGAACTTTGAAATTATTCGAGCAAATACCAGAGGAGTAGCTGAATTAGATTGGCTTTCTACTCGTTATTCTTTTTCTTTTGCAGACTATTATGATAAAAATAGAATGGGGTTTGGCGCGCTAAGAGTACTAAACGAAGACATCGTAGCTCCAAGTAGTGGTTTTGATACTCATTCGCATGATAATATGGAAATCGTGACTATCGTGCTAAGCGGAGAATTAGAGCACAAAGACAGTACAGGCGGTCACGGGGTTATACATGAAAACGAAGTGCAGGTTATGAGTGCAGGTAGTGGAGTTAGGCACTCGGAAAAAAACCCGTCCAAAACTACGTCGGTTCATTTACTTCAAATTTGGATTCACACTGCAAAACAAAACATCAAACCTCGCTACGATCAAAAGAAATTCACTTTTAAAAAAGGACTCAACGAAATCGTAAACGGCAGCAGCACGTTACAAATCAATCAAGATGCTAAACTTTCAATTTGCGTAATGCAAAAAGGCGACTTGCAAAAATACGAGTTAAAAGAACAAAACGGCGCCTATATATTTGTAATAAATGGAGAAATAGAATTCGAAAAGCAAAAACTACAAAAAAGCGACGCTGTACAAATAAGTAACACAAAGGAATTCCAATTCAAATCAACAAAAGAATCCAAAGTACTTGTAATTGAAGTTCCACTTTTTCATCAAATAAAAGAAGTGTAATTACGTCAATGTCTCGTTATTCTCCTTGTGTTCAAAAGCCCTGCTGTTGTAGTGCGGCTTGTGTTAAAATGGCGCTTCAAAGAAGAGGCTATTTAGTAGACGAGTTAGATGTAGCTAAAGCGCTTGGTACACGAGTAACTAGTAAAGATGCTTGCGATTGTAAAGGTTTACTAGTAAATGATGATGACCCGGGCTTGAATATTGATGAATTTGAATCAAAAAGCGCCCAGACGTACTTTGCTCAGTTTGGATTAGCTGCTAAAGTTTACAAGACTAGCCAAATTACGGACTTTAAAGAATTTATAGAAAATAACTTAGCTAATTGTGACGTAATTGTTAACATTCATCACGCGCCGTTCAAGAATGGGAAAAACTGGGGCCATTTTGTTTTAATCGACGAATTTAAAGACGGTGCTGTAACTATTTGTGACCCGGCAATTGACGCGCCAAAATGCTGGCAAACAAGCCTAGACCTACTAAAAACCGCAATCAGCACCCAATGCGATGGCAAAGAAAGAGGAATAGTTGTAATTAACGCAGTTCAAGTGTAAGGTTTAAAGGCGGCTTTTTACTCTATTTATTATTACAATTATACTTTAGAGGTTATTTTTATGAAAGTTAAGAAAGCGGTTATTCTTGTCGCGGGTGCTGGAACAAGATTCCTTCCATTTACTAAGGCTATGCCTAAGGAGATGCTTCCTATTATTGACACTCCGATTCTTCAATATGTGGTTGAGGATGTTATTGCAAGTGGAATTGAGGATATTATCTTCGTAACGGGTAGGGGTAAGTCGGCTATTGAGAATCATTTTGATCATAGCTTTGAACTAGAACACTTACTAGAAAAGAAAAAAGACCACGAGAAATTAGAGAAAGTAGCTGAAATTGCAGAAATGGTCGACGTTCACTATGTACGCCAAAAGAAATTAAGTGCAGGAATGCCAGACGCCACATATTACGCGCGAAAACACGTAGGAGATGAACCCTTTGTAGTAATATCCGGAGATGAAATCATACGAACTGCTAATGGAGAACCTTTCTTAAAAACAGTAATTAAAACCGCCAGCAAATATGACTCAAGCTGTGTTGGAGTTATGAAAGTTCCAAAAGAAGAAATTTACAAATACGGCTGCATTGGTGGCAAAGAAGTAGAAAAAGGAGTCTACAAAGTAAACGAACTAGTAGAAAAACCAGCAGTTGAAAAAGCCCCAAGTAACTTAGCGGCTATGAGTCCATATGTATTTACCCCCGAATACTTCGAAGCCACAGAAAAAACCTCCGCGGGTAAAGGTGGAGAAAAATGGTGGCCTGATGTCGCCAAAGTTCTAATGAAAGAATACGGTCAAGACTTTTACGCTAAAGAACTCGATGGAAAATGGTATGACTGCGGGTCAAAAATCGGCTTTTTGAAAACTACTATTGAATTCGCAATGCAACGAGAAGACACAAAGCAAGAGTTAAAAGCATACCTAAAAACCCTAAAATTATAGGTAATTCCCGTTAGTCCGGGGGGTTTTAAAACTTTAAAACTCTTAATTTTTTTCAAATCTATTTATTTTTAAAATCAATAAAAAAAGGGGTTGTATAGTTTTTTTCTTATGATTAACGCATTTGCGCTTTTAGCGTCTTTTATCTTAATGTTTATTCCAGCTGCAAGTTTAACATTTGCCGCTTTGCGTAAAACTGGCGCAAACTTTTCCGACAAACTACTACTATCATTTGCAATGTCACTAATAGCAGTACCACTAGCGCTATTTTTAGAGTACTTCTTAATAGGACTTAAATTTGACACGACTATGATATTAGCAAACGTCGTGCTTCTAACTATACTCGGAATTGCTGCGTATGCAATTCAAGGCGATGCAATGGCAGCGGTTAAAAACAAAATCAAAGAAATTAAAACATTTAACCCAAAAACCCTTCCAAAAAACGCGCCAATTATCGTAGTCGCACTTATTGCAATTGCAAGTTTTCTAATAAAAATAATTCCTCTATCAACAAGCTTCTTCGAATTTGACCCTTACTACTACAACATGTTAACCGAATTCTTAATTAGATTCGGACAAGTACCTCACACACTAGATATCAGCTATTTTCCCGTTGGAGAAATATTTAGGACACATCCTTTAGTTCAATACTTAACCGGATCATGGACGCTACTACACCAACTATTCAGCGGAACTGCCTTCGACAAAGGAACTTTAATCCTAATTTCAAACATCTACCCCCCAGTCGTAGGCGCAATGCTATCAATCGTAGCATACTGGCTTCTAAAAGAACAATACGATGAAACTGCAGGAGTAATAGGCGCAGTATTCATGGCATTCACGCCACAAATCATCCAAAAATTCGCATCAGGAGTATCTGAATTACAACCATGGGGAGTCTATAGTGCATTTGCAATGTTTGCACTTTACGTACTTGCAACTAAAAGACAAAGCTACAGATTCGCACTCATCGGAGGAGTAGTAACTGCCGCCGCATTACTTGGAGGACAACAATACATCTGGCCATTTGCAGTATTCGCAGGATACTTCCTACTATCAACAATAATTGACTTCTTAACCGAAAAACTAACTGAAAAGAAAATCATAATTAACGCAATATTTGCACTCAGCGGCTTACTCGCAGGTGCAATACTAGGCGCGTATGAACCTACTATTGGATTCCCAATAGTCTCAATACTATTTGCACTATCACTAATACCAAGCGTAATACTATTTGCGTTAAACAAATTACCTCAAGTCAAAGCAATGGGCAAAACCAAATTCCTAGGCGTACTAGTACTAATCTTCCTTGTATTTAGTTTACTACCAATACTACCTGGCGGCACAAGTCCATTTGGCTTATTTTCTAACTATGCAAAAATCGCTAAAAACGGAGCGCCACTAAGTAACACAATCGCAGAAGAAAACCCAACTTTTGAAGGAGTATTCGCAAGTGCATTCGGAGTACTAAACCCATACGTTCTATTCAACGGCCTTGCACTAGCATTTGCATTATGGGCAGTCCATGCTTTTACTTCAAGAAAAGAATACAAAAACGCAGCCGGATACGCAATACTATGTATACTGTTGAGCTTATTTGCATCCCAAGTCGCCTCACTTCTCAGTGCATCACTTAGCGTTGGAATGGAAAGCTTCACACAAAGCCCAGTATTCGCGCCGTTCATAATATCAATCATTTCAATACTACTAGTCGCGGCTTTAAACCTCAAAGACAACGACTCAGTCCACTATCAACTCCTAAGTGTACTAATAATATTTCCAGTAGCATTCATTGGACTTAACAAAATCAAATTCATACTACACTTGGCAATCGTACTCGCATTTGCATTACCTGTACTACTTGCTGAACTTGCAAGAGTATTAGAAAAAATAGGCAGCGAAGTCAAACTATTCAAACACACTACAAACTCAACTCATGTTACAACATTTGTAATTGCATTCACATTACTACTCGGAGGCCTTGCAGGAATAGTGCAAGCAACCGGCGCAACCGGAGCATTCAACGGCGCGCTAACTACGGCTAATGGCTTAAAGCAATCAACCATTTCAAAAGACTGGCTACTTGCAATGCAATGGCTAAAGAATAACACCAGTTACTTAAACCCAGAAACCGAAAGCAACTGCCAAGCTAAATTCGGACACTCTTGTAGAGTAATGAGCTGGTGGGACTACGGCCACTGGACTATGTTCCTTGGAGAAACCAAAACCGTACTCGACCCAACAAACAGTAGAGCATACTTCGATCACCAAGTAGCACACGGATTCGTAGATGACGCAAACGACTTAAAATACGCTATGGACTACCACCAAGCAACTCACGTACTCGTAGACTTCGAACTCATTCAAAAATGGGGCGCGTTAGTATACTTATCTGGAACATGTCAAAAAGGACCAGTAGACTACATCCCAATAGAGCTACCTGCGTGTCCAAACCAACCAAGTATCCAAGACTGGCAAAAAGGAGCAGGTTCAAGCGAATACGAACTATTCCACTACTTTGAAACAATCAACTTGGTTAACCAACAATGCCCATTCGCACAAGGACTAACCCTTGCGCAAAGCAGCTTTGGACTTTCATACTGTCTAAACCAAAATCAAATCATACCAATAGACAATTCTGGTTTGAGATCAGACTTAGCAAGAGACTTTTCAATAATATCACTACAATCACAAAACAAGACTGTCGTAGACGCAAATATGTCTTACTTGCTACCAGTATCACAGCAATCTCTAATCAACGCCAACCCAGACTTTAGACTAGTTAACAAATCGAGTGCAATTCTAGACTCAGCTTACGTTAGGTTATACTTCTTTAACAACTTACCGGGCTACAAACTAGTTTACACATCTCCAACTGGTGAAGTTAAGATTTTTGAATACCAAAAGCCTTAACTTTTAATCCACAATTATGCCAGAACAGTTACGTGTATTGATACTAGGGTCAAAAGAATACCCACTAGGGGTAAGTACAGATAAAATTACCTCTGGTGGTTTTGAAAAATTCGTATCAGACTTAGCGGCTAATTTAGTTGAACTAAAAATCACACCTGTGGTAATTACCCGCTCTTTTGAATGTACTTGCGCCTTTGAAGTGCTAGACGGAGTTGAAGTTCACAGGGTAAATTGGGCTAGTGGTTTTTACTTTCGTAACATTTCGTTCAACTTCTTTGCTTTTCTAAAAGCATTAAAGGTAAAACATGATGTAGTAATTGCTAATGGCTTTGTTTCTGGCTTATTTGCACTCGCATTGCGCGTCTTTACGGGGCGTAAAGTGATTTTCATCCCGGCCGGCTTTAGCTTTACTCAACCGCAGTACCCGGCTTTTCTTAGACGTGTTTTAAAACAAATAGAAAAGTTTACCGCTAAAAGCGCGGACGCGGTTGTGTTTTTATCTAATGAAGAAAAAGAAAAATTCAAAAAACTACTTGGTTTTAGCCCAGCTCAGTCACAAGTTATCTACACGGGGGTTAATTTTGATGACTTTAAACCAGTCAAAAAAACCGACTCAAAAAGATTACAAGTTCTATTCGTTGGTCGCTTAATTGAAGTTAAAGGAGTTAAGTATTTACTTGAAGCAATCAAAAAAATAGACGTTAATTTAACTATTGTTGGAAGCGGCCCTCAAGAAAAAGAGCTACACGATTACGCTAACGAACTAGGCATAATGGATAAAGTGTTATTTGTTGGTTTTTCTAAAACGCCACAAGAATATTTCAAACACAGCGACGTGTTCGTATTACCCTCTATTTCAGAAGGACTACCATTAGTTTTACTCGAAGCTATGGCATCTAAACTTGCAATAGTATGCACTGACATTAACTTACCTGTAGTTAATGAAAAAACTGGCTTAGTAGTACCCGTAAGAAACGCTAAAGCGATTACTCACGCGCTAGAAAAATTAAAAGACGAGAAATTACGCTCAAAACTCTCAGCCAATGCTTTTGAATTTGCTAAAGATAACTTCAACTGGAAAAAAACCGCTAAGTTGTACGCGAACTTATGCGAGAAACTATCAAAGTAAATAGAAGGAAAAAAAGGTTTGCATTTTTGTATGTCAAAAGATTCACTAGTTAAATTAAATGACGCGCTTGGTTATGGCTTTTCTCAAAAAAACATAGCCGAACTTACTGAAGAACTACCTGCAGAGATATTAGATGGAGTTGCGCCTTACTTAAAACAAATATCTGGGTATAATCGAGCGACTACTAAACTTTACCTTCCTTTTAACATAATTAAAAAAACGAGAACGGACTTCGTTTTACATTTCTTAAAAAACAAACGCAAAAAACTCTCATTTCCTCCAACTCAAAACTACGCCGGTTTAAAATTTAGGGTCGAATTTGAAAAACACGCGAGCAGAGTTGTAAGTTTGAAAAAAAACAAGCCAAGCATACTAGTTACGCACGATGTAGATAGCCTTGACTCATTCAAAAAAATACGCCAAGTACTCGAAATAGAAAAATCTTTAGGAGTAACTTCTGTTTGGTATGTAGTTGGAGAAATTCAAAAACAATTCTTAGAAAAGTACCCTGAATTAGAAAAGCACACATTTTTGCACGGGGTAAATCACAGCGGCACTTTACTTGCTAATTTGAAAGAATTCGAAAAACAAGTCCCGCGTTATGCTATTAATCAGGGTTTTAGAGCGCCTTGGTTACATCACTCGCCGGCACTTTTTGACGTGCTTGAAAAAACAGGCTTTAAGCACGACTCGTCTATTCCAACTTTTGAAGAAATAACTCCATTCATATCGCCAGGCGGTTGCGGGGACTTGATTTCATTCAAACCAATTCTACAAAACGGCAAAATTGCAAGCTTTACTGAACACCCGGTAACATTAACGCAAGACTACGCGTTCTACAATCGCTACGCGTGCACGCCCACACAAATAACGGAGTATTATACGTCAATGGCGGACTTTATAGTAGAAAACAATGGCTTAGTTACGCTACTTACTCACCCTGATGAAAAAGACAGCGGTTCAAAAGACGGGCTTAAAGTGTATTCGGACACGCTTGAACATTTTGTAGACGATTACTCTAAAATGCTACGAGTAATTGACAAAAGCGGCGCTTTAGTTTAAAATCTTTTTTTTAATAAACGGCAAAATTTTATTGAATTGTCTTAATTTAACTAGTTTAATTGCGCGATTAATGTGAATTTTGTTACGATTGGACGCGCGGTAGTGTGTTTTGGTTTTATTTTTTAAGAGCGCGTTTTTAACGTCATTTTCTTTAAGCGACTTAGAGTCAACAACTGTGTATGAGTTGCCTACGTCGCTTGCAAAATGAGCATCGCTACTTGCTACTGTGGGTTTGTCGTATTTTTTAGCTAATTCGAATGCTTTTTTGTTTAATTCCGGTTTTACTCTTGAATTATACACTTCAATCGCGTCAACGCGTCTAATAAGTTCCGCACTTAGCGTATGATGATTATACGGGTGCGGTAGTATTACTAGCCCGCCTTGCTTATGAACTTGCTGAATAACATCTTGCCATTTGCCACTTTTAACTGGACTTTTAATAAAAACTCCAAGCAGATCTCCTGCATCTGTAGTAATTTCACAACCGCGAAAAACAGTCAAGTCAAGATTTTCAAATTCAGTGTAAACATCATGATCGGTTACACAAATCGCGTCAAGTCCTTTACTTTTAGCTATTCGAACAACTGACTTTACATCTGCTATGCTATCAAAAGATTTACTTGTATGTACGTGAAAATCAATCTTAAAATCCATTTAATGCTTAACCTTCTTTTCTTTTTTGTACTCACCAGACATCGTACGCTTGCCTGCTAAAAAGTTTGCAAAGTAGCCCGCGCCCGTTTTCAAAGCGCCAAATGCAGGCAAGGGGTCATCTAAAGATAAGTAATCTTCACTTGCTGGTTCAAAAATCGACTTTACAAAATCGAATGCGACGCCTGGCTTAGATGCGAGTTTTTCTTTTTTGAATCTAGCGCCGAAATGCAAAACATCTCCGGGTAGGAGCCATTTTTGTAATACGCCTACTTTGTAGCTAGTAACTTCGTTTACATCTCCTTTAGTTCCCATTTCGTATAATAAATATGGAAAATCAACTCCGGAATTAATTGCAAGAGCTACACTGCCCCAAAACCTGCCATTAATTTCCATTAAGTAATACTTACCTGTTGGAGTTTGTTTGAATTCTACCATCGCAAGGCCATGCCATTTGAGTTTTTCAAGCAAATTACTCGCGTATTCTTTTAACTTGTAATCATCTGTACTTTCACGTAATGTACTTGGCCCGCCAGTAATTGGATACTCGCGAACTCGCTTGTAGGAAAAGAGCGCTCTTGGTTTACCTTTATTGAAAAGCGCAGCGACTCCAACTCCGTTTCCCTGGATGTATTCTTGAATTAACGCTTTACCTGAGTCAGAAACTATTTGACTTGCTATTAGTTGTACGTCTTTAATTGAGTGACAATAATTCTTACTAGAAACATAACTAGTCTTCGCGCCTTTATTTTCCAATTGAGTTTGACTAGCTGGTTTTACTACGACAGGGTATTCAAAATCCACGTCTGAGAGTTTTTCAACTTCTTTCATAGAAGTTACAGTCATAGTTTTTGGAATTGGAACGTTAGCTAGTTTAGCTACTTTTAGAGTTTCTTCTTTATCCCAAGTCTTTTCAAAAGTCTTAAAATCACAAAAAGGAACGCTAGTTAGCGCGTCAAATCGCTTCTTTTCCTTAAGTACAGGAATTAAACTAAAATCATGAATTGGAAGCAAACAATCCTGCTTTTTTACTCGTAGTTCTTTTTCAATTTCATCCAAAAACGTCTCAGAATCTACTTGCGGATTAGTAGTAATTACTTTACGAGTCGCGTACTTAGATAAGAAACCTGCGCAATTAGTCTCATCACTAGCAGCGGTAACTTCAACTCCTTTGCTACCAATAGACCTAATAGCTGCAAGCGCCGCTCTTTTAGAAGCGTCAGTAATTAAAACACTCATAATACTAAATTAATAGTACATTTTCTTTATTATTAATAACTAGAGTCTTAGAAAAAGTACTCGCAAAAAAAGCTGATTTATTTATGAAAGCATTAGTTACGGGCGGAGCAGGATTTGTCGGAGTTTATTTAGTAGAAAAATTACTCGCGCAAGGAAACCAAGTAGTTATAATCGATGACTTATCGAGCGGTTCTAAGAAAAAAGTCCCCTCAAAAGCTAAACTTTATAATGTAAAAATTGAAAATGCTAAAGAAGTAAGCGCAATTTTCACTCAAGAAAAACCAGACGTCGTGTTTCACCTAGCGGCTCAAATCAACGCGCCCCTTTCATTAAAAGAACCTGCATTCGACGCTCAAGTTAACATCATCGGTTCAATTAACATATTCAAAGCAGCAGTAGACTGCAAATGTAACGCAATCATATTTTCATCTTCAGCCGCGGTTTATGGAGATACAAAAGAAATTCCAGTAACTGAAAACACGCCTTGCGAACCAATAGCGCCTTACGGTTTAAGCAAACTAACTGCGGAAAAATACCTATGGGTCATAACAAAAGGAACCCAGACAAGACCAGTAGCACTTAGATACTCAAACCTCTACGGTCCAGGACAACAACTAACTAACGGAGAAGGCGGAGTAGTGCCAATACTACTAAACGCGATGCTAAAAGGAGAAAAATTCACAATAAACGGAGACGGGTCACACACTCGAGATTTCATCCACGTAAGTGACGTAGCAGATGCCAACATACAAGCAGCAACTTCAAATGCAACTGGACTATTTCAAATAAGCTCAGGCCAAGAAACTACCCTTGCTAAACTAGTAGAAATAGCGCAAGAAGCATCCGGCCTTAAAGTTAACCTAGTAAAAGGCAAACCAAGACCTGGTGATATTTACCGCAGTTGCCTTTCAAACACGAAAGCCAAAAAAGAACTAAACTTCTCACCTAAAATAAAACTATCAGATGGGATAAAAGAAACAATTTTCTACTACAAACAAAACTAAAAAAAAGAAATAAACTGAGATGTAAAATATTTATGCACGTATTAGTAATCGGAGCCGGATTAATGGGTTTTAACCACGTTAGAACTTTTTCACAATTAAAACAAGTAAAAAACATAACCGTAGTAGAACCAGATGCGCAAAATCGTAAAAGAGTACTTGACGCTAACTTCAAAAAAGTCACAGTAGCAGAAAAACTCTCAGACGTAGACCTAACCAAAATAAACGCGGCAAGCGTCATAGTCCCAACCGCTTTACACTATAAAGTAGCAGTCGAACTAATTGAAAAGAAAATACCCTTCCTAATCGAAAAACCAATTACTAATACAGTAGATGAAGGCAAAAAACTCCAAGAACTAGCAGCCAAACACAAAGTCTTCGTAACCGTAGGACACATCGAACGCTTCAACCCCGCAGTTCAAGCATTAAAGAAAAACATTCATATGCTAGGAGAAATATTCTACGCATCAGTACACCGATTCGGCGTACCTACGACTAGAAAAGTAGGATCTGCTTTCATAGATCAAGCAGTACACGACGTAGACGTTTTAGTATACTTAACTGGTTCAACACCAAAACAAGTAATGGCAAGAGAAAAGAAAATACTAGAAAAAGACAGCGCAGACCTTTGCACTGCAATATTTGACTACGGCGAATTTATGGCCACAATAGAATCCAACCGAGTAAGTAAAGTTAAAAACAGGGACTTAATCATCCTTGGAACTAAAGGCATTGCCAAACTAGACTACGTAACTCAAGACTTACGAATAATAACATCCGAAGACATTCCATCCAAATTCAGCTCATTTGACGAAATAGTCACAATCATGGGCAAAGGCGCAGAATACAAGCCATACTTTACAAAAGACGAGCCACTCAAAGTCGAACTAAGTCACTTTTTAGACTGCGTTCAAAACGGAGAAGAGCCAATAGTAACAACAAACGATGGACTACTCGCGCTAGCTGCTGTGGAAGCCGCCGCGCAATCTGCGCAAAGCGGCAAAATGGAAAAAATAAACTTTTAAACCTTATAAAAAGATTTAATCGCGTTTGCTATTTCCTCTAAATTACTAGTAGTTAACTTAGGGTGTACTGGAAGTGATAAAACTTCACGGCCTACTTTTTCAGTAACTGGGCAGTTAACCGCGCCTGCTTTTAAGACGCCTATAGTGTGCAACGGCGCGGGGTAGTAAACCGCGCATCCAATTCCTAACTTTTCTAAGTGCGCTTTAAGCCCATCACGGTCCTTAGCTTTAATCGTGTATTGGTGGTAGACGTGCTCTGCCTTAGCATCGCAATACGGAGTTTGAACTTCTTTAACTTCGCGTAGTAGCGCGTTTAGTTTACTCGCGTTAGATTGACGAGTAGAAGTAAAACCAGGAAGCTTCTTTAATTGTTCAAGACCAATTGCCGCAGCAGTGTTAGTCATACGATAGTTAAAACCAACGTATAAGTATTCATATCTAGCACGCATTCCTACGTTTTTGATAATTTTAGCTTTAGCGGCTAAATCATCACTGTCTGTAAGTATAGCGCCGCCTTCTCCGGTAGTCATATTCTTAGTTGGGTAGAATGAAAGACACGCAGCTAAATCGCCTAAATTGCGCTTTCCATTCCATTTTGCTCCAATTGACTGACAGTTATCACTAATTACAGGTATTCCTGCTTCTTTAGCAATAGCATTAATCGCATCAACATCATATGGCTGGCCATAAAGAGAAACAGGCATAATCGCGTCAACTTTCTCTTTTCGTAGCACTGCGCGTAGCGCTTCTGGGGACATGTTGAATGTTTTTTCATCAATATCTACGTAAACGGGAGTTGCGCCTATGTATTTGACTGCGTTAGCGCTTGCGATAAATGAAAAGTCTGGAATTGCAATTCTGCTTTTTTCATTAAAACCCGCGGCCATGAGCGCAACGTGTAGCGCGGCAGTTCCGCTATTTACTGCAATTGCATGTTTGTAGCCGCTGTATTCTGCTAGTTTCTTTTCGAACTCATCAGTAAATGGCCCGTGTGTTAGAAAGCCACTGTCAATTGCTTCGAGGACTTTCTTTTTTTCTTCTTCGCCTACCATGGGCGCTGCAATACTAATCATAATAATTTTCTCACCGTATTAAAAATAATTTTAGTTTTTTGGTTGTTCTTTTACTCGTTTTCCTTCTTTATTTACGTATCCGTGTAGTTTAGCTGGGTTGCCGTAAACAAGGCCATAGTCTGGAACGTCTTTAGTAACTACGCTACCTGATCCAATCATAGCCCATTTACCTATGGTAATACCGCATCTAATTGTACTATTGGCGCCTAGCGCTGCGCCTTCTTTTACTACTGTTTTACTCACAGTCCAATCGCTAGCACTTTTCAAACTTAAGTCTGGGTTTACTGCTCTGGGTTGTAAGTCATTAGTAAAACACACGTGTGGTCCTACGAAAACGCCCTTTTCGATGGTAACTCCGTGGTAAATTGAAACGTTGTTTTGGACTTTGCAGTTGTCTCCAACTTTTACGTCGGTATCAATGTATACTCCTTTTGATATTACGCAGTTTTTTCCAATTTCGCAATTTTCACGAACTTGAGCCCAGTTCCAAATACTAGTGCCTTCGCCTATTTTAGCTTGGTCTGATACTTGCGCGGTTGAATGAATTTTAACATTTTTATGCATATGAAAATTTTTATCACTTCCACACTTAATTGATATACTATTAAATCAGTACTTTCTTTATACTATTTAGTACAGGTTTAAGTTTAAAAAATGTATAAAAAACTCACAAACATACTATCCATACTAGGATTAATTTTGATACTTGCAATTATCTACTTTGCAGGCCCACAAAAAATATTGGACGCGTTATTAAAAGCAGACTTCAAAATGCTACTTTTAGGCGCGGCAGTAATACTAGTAATAATTTTACTCAACGGGCTTAGATTTTACATTCTAACTCGCAAACTCGGCGAAATTTCATTCAAGCAAGCATTTAGCGTACTTTGTTTTAGTCAACTCATAAACCAGGGGACTGTGGCTGCTCTTGGTGAAGTTTCTAAAAGCGCTTTATTTAAAACTAAAAAAATACCTGTTTCAAAATCACTAGCGGTAGTAATACTTGAAAGAGTTCAAGATTTCATATTTGCAATTGCTTTTTCTTTTCTAATACTCTCACAAATCGACCCTAAGCTACTACCGCTTTCAATACTACTAGTAGCTGCAATTGCCTTTGGTTTCATCTTCGTATTAGTAGTTCCTGAGAAATTCGTCTCAAAAATACCTTCATTTTTAAGTTTTATTTCAAAAAACTTACGCGACTTTAAAGAAGGAATAAAATCAGTATCACTTCAAACATTTGCCGTGTCTATATTAGTTACTTTTATCGCTTTATTTCTCGGAGCTTTTGCATATCAAGCAATTTTTCAAGCTTTTAGCATAAATTTAGATCCGGTAGTAATCCTTTCAATTATTTCCGCTGGACTTCTAGTCGGCTTTTTATCCGGACTACCCGCTGGAATTGGTTCAAGAGAAGTTACAATGATAGCTTTATTTGCGCAGTTTAGTGTGCCGGCGGAAGTTGTGGTTGCAACTTCGCTTATAGTAAGAGTAGTTTTTAGTGTTCTAAGTTACATTGGTTTTATGTTAACTAAAGATTAAAAGTCATTAATAGTAGTGATTATTTTTTGTAAGTCTACTTCGCTTACTTTTTGATTCACGGGAATGTTTAACACTTCGCGAGATAATCTACTTGCAACTTTACAATCATCTAATGCGTAGGGGTACATAACTTCAGTTTCAATACCTTCACTTGTAAGTTTTGCTATTAACTCGCTTCTATTTTTTGAGAGTATAGGGTAGCGGTAGTAGCTATTCTTAGCTTCTTTTTCACTTTTAATGAGCTGAACTTTTTTAAGAAGAGAATTATAAATCTCGGCATTAGTTCTGCGTATGTCAACAATTTTTTCAAAAGCGTTGAATTGATTTTGTAAGCACGAGCGTTGAAACGCGCTAAGTGTCTCTTCGTTAGCGCTAAAGGTTTGAGATTCTTTTGCGCCAAATATGTACTTGTACGCCTTTTTTGAATAGTTAGGGAAGTATGACGCTGTTTTTACGAGTCCAAGTTTAGCAAAAGCGCTATACTTACTAGTAGTGGCTTCGTATTTGATTAGCTTTGAGTTACTTAGAGCCGCGCCGCCCGTAAATGAAGTTATGTCTTTAGAAAATCTAAAACTAAAGAACGAATAATCTCCAAAAGAGCCCACTGGTTTATCGTTATACGTCGCGCCTAGTGATTGCGCGCAGTCTTCAATTAACGAAACGTCTGCGTCTTTGCATATTTTAGAAATGTTATTAATTGCGCAAGGGTTTCCAAAAGAATGAACGGCTACTACTGCTTTAGTTTTTTTAGTTATTTTACTTTTTACTTCTTTTGGAGAAATACAAAAAGTATCATCTAAAACATCCGCGTAAACTGGCGTACAAACCGCTTCAGTTGCAGCTCTAACTGCCCGACACGTAAACGCGGGTAGTATTACTTCGTCAGTTTTTTTCAAGTTCATTGACTTCAAAATTAAGTACAACGCGTTTCTACCATCGACTGTAAAACTAATATTATCTTTATCGTTATAGCTTTTTAGCGTGTTTTCAAAAGTAGCGCTACTTTTAGTCGTTAAGTCTTTTATTTTCAAAACTGGCGCGTGAACAAAAATCATATTGTTTTATCCTTTTTCAAAAAGCCATGTGTGGCTTGAAGCGAGTCTACCGCCAGTAACTTTTAGTACACCGGAGTCTATTTTCTTTAAACCTTTACTAACAAAAGTAGGTAAGAATAAGTAAACTGCGGGTGGGATAAAGAAAGTGTTCTCTCTTCTTTTAAGTTTTAGCCCATTTCTTTTAGCTACGTGTTCCACTTCGCCGGCGCTGTGCATTGAAACAGGCGATAAGCCAAGTAAGCCAGATAACGCGTTTGCGATTACAATTTGAATTGCCTTCAAACTCCAAACGTTTACTGTGTCAAAAATAACTTCTTTTTTAGAAACACGCGCAAATTCTTTCACAAATTTATCTAAATCGTCAATATGAATTAATAGTCGCATTGAAATTACTGCGTCAAATGAGTTGTCATTAAATGGAAGTTTAGTAGCATCTCCTACAACTAGTTTTACGTCTACCTTCTCCATTTCGAATGTGCGTTTGGCAATTTTTAACATTTCATTTGACAAATCAACGCCTGTAACATTGTTGCCTTTTTTAGCAAGAATTGCTGCAAATCGCCCGGTTCCAGTAGCTACATCTAGTATGTTTTTCTTTTCACTGCCGACGAGTTTTAAAACTGCATTTTTTTCAGTTTCGTCAACTACTAATCCGCCGCCTTTTTTGAAACGAAAATTGTCATATTTTCCGGTTACTTTTTCGTCTTGGTAGTAGTTTTGAATTTCTTTTTCGTTTATCATTTTAATAACTCTCCGTAAAAACGTTTTGTTTTCTTAGCAATTTCTACCCAGCTGTATTTTTCCGCTGTTTTTCTTGCATTTGCTCTAAATGAATCTTTATTTTTATTCGAGAACAGTTCAAGCATTGCCCGCGTCAGAGCATTTGAGTCTCTTGGCGCTACGGTGTATCCATTTTCTCCGTTAATTATTTCATTAATCCCGCCTAAATTAGTTGTTATTACGGGAGTTGAACACGCTAGCGCTTCTAGTATGGTGTTAGGAATTATAACTGTGCCAAACGCATAAGTTCGAGGTAACACAAAAACGTCCGCACAACCCATAGCTTCGTTTACATCCACTACGCCAATTTTTATTATGTTTTTTTCAATTCCTTTGCTTTTAATTAAATTGAAAACTTCTTCATTTTGCGTACCCGCGCCGCTCCACGCGATAATTAACTGCGCTTTAGGATATGTTTTTGTAAATTTGGCAAATGATTCTATTAAGAATTTAACTCCTTTAGCGTAAGTTAAATGACCTAAGTAAATAACTTTAGGTTCTTTTGGGTTAATTTTATGCTGTTTGTAAAAAGAATCGTAACTTTTTAATGGCCTAAATTTTTTAGTATCTACTCCGTTTGGAATAACTTCAATAGTCTTAGCTGCGTTTAAGAGTTTATTTTTCAAGTAATTATTTGGCGTTAAAACTGCGTCATATTGCGTTGACGCCAAGTAGGTTACTAGTGGATTATTTATCAGTAAGTGAGGCAGTTGTTCGCTTACAAAAGTAAAACCATTCACGCTAGTCATTGAACTAAGGTCATAAAAATCGCCATAAATAGTCTCTACGCACTTAGCGCCAGTAGAATTTACAAGTTTGTCAATTACGCCCATGGATAACACGTAGTGATTTCCATGAATAACATCTGGTTTTTCTTTTTCAATGACTTTTCGGCTAAATTTAATGAACTTAGGTAAATTAGGTAGGGATTGGTATAGTTCTTTTTTGTTATCAAAATCTGCAGTTTTGACTGCGTAAAACTTAACCCCTTCAATTACAGATTCTTCGGGTAGTACTCGTGACATTGTTAAAACAAAAACGTCTACTCCTTGTTTTTTCAAATGTTTAGCTAAGTTAAACGCGTTATTCTTCACACCTTCAGTCCAAGGTGGAGATATTTCTAGGCCAATAATGCAAATCTTCATGTCGTTTTAGTGTTTGATCTTTGAAATTACTCTTTTAATCATTTCGCGGCCGTACTTTTTAACAGTTGGCACTTTGGAGTTAATTTCAATTTTTCTCTTAAAAACAGGGCTATTTTCATCAAATATGCTGGTGACTGCTGCGCCGTCCATGTCGTTTGGAATTGGCAATTCAAGTAAGTGCAATATAGTAGGGGCAAGGTCAATCATCCTAAAAGTAACTTGTTCGCTTGACTTTTTAATATCCGGGCCATTTGCTATGAAAATTCCATTATCTCTATGATCTCCAGACATTCCTCTGTGTGGGCTTCCGAAGAGTTTGTTTGAACCAAATTCGAAATAACGATTAGTCGTGTATTTCATGCCTTTAATTCTAAAAACTATGTCTGGTGCTTGGTTTAGGTGATCTCCACTTACAATTTCGCTTTTAACTTTTACTACTTCGACAACTTGTTCTCCTTTTTCGTCTTTAATTTCAAGCAATGAATTAGCAACTTCGCGGCAAACCTTTTCATACTCTTCGCCCGGGTTTACAATTCCTTGCGCTTGTCGGCCTTTAAGGTTAATAAAAATCGGGCCATAGTTAGTAGATGAAAATGCTACTGTTTTGCTCCAGTCTACGTCATCAAATGAAATGAAAAAGTTATTCAAAATAAACTGCCTGGCGTTTTCTGCTTCGTCTGAATTTTTAGCGGTAAGTTTTGCAAGGCCTGTCTTTTTGACAATAGAATACATGTTTTCAAGAGTAAAACCGCCTTTGTGCATTGCGTATTTTAATCGGCTGATCGCGTTTTTCTTTAATTTCAAAAACCCTTTTTGCAATAGCCAGTTGTTGATAAAAATGTCCTTGTATAATGGGCCCATGCCGTGATCTGAAACTATGAATACTGTAGTGTCTTTGCCTGCGGCTTGTATTAACTCGCCTACACTTTTGTCGGCTTTTTTGTAAACATCTAAAATCGCGTCTTTGTATTTAGCGGCTCTTTGGTTGTGCTCAGGATGGGTTTCATCCATGTGCTTCCAAAACCAGTGACCTGCAATGTCTGTGTTAAAGAAAACGTTAAAGCAAAATTCCCATTCCTTTGTAGTTACGAATTCTTTAGCTAGTGTACATTGGTTGTCAATTACTTCATGTAATTCTTTGAGTATTGACTCTTCATTTGTACCGTCATAAACTTCTTCGGGTAGAATTTTGTAATTTCTAGCTTTAATTTCTTCAAGAATTTCTAGGGGATAAACTGCTTTTTCATTTAACATCGGTGCTGGCATTCCGGCAACCATATGTCCATCTACGCAAGTACATGGATATGTGATGGGGTAGTTTAGTACTAAGACTTTTTTACCTGCATCTGAAATAAGGGAGTATAGTGGTTTTGCGTCTATATCTTTGCTTGAAACGGGTTTAGTTTTGTAATTTGTTAGCATGTTACTAAAGTCAAAAATTCCATGCTTGCCGGGATTTTTGCCAGTAGAAATAGTAGTCCATCTTGGCGCGGTTATTGGAAGCCATGAGTCAACAAAACTGCCGTGTACTCCGCTTTCAATTAATTTACCTAAGTTAGGTAAGTGTCCTGCTTTTGCCCATGGTTTTATCAAGTCAAAAGTACCCGAGTCAATTCCAATTACTAGTACGCGTTTCGTCATGTTTATCTAGCTCTTAATCTTTGTAACCTAGCGCGCGTAAACGTTTCTTTACGTCATCGTCATCAACATCTGCGCTTTTTTCTTCATCTATTGCGCTAAAAATTTCTTCTAATACGCTTGAAACGTATTCTGAAACGTCACTAAAACCGTTAGCTTTAGCTTCTTTTTCCGCGCGAGTAAAAGTCGCGTCCTTTAGTGTAATAGATTTAGACATTAGTGTTGAAATTCTACCTCGTTAATATTTATTTTTCAAAAGCGAAATTTTTTCTTTATTTGTAAGTGTTTTAGTTTATTTTATTATTTTAAAAGCCATATCCAGGCCGCTTATTATGACTAAAATTGCGATTACAGCGCGCATTGGTTTAACGGGTACTTTTGGTGCTATTTTGCCTCCAATTAAAACGCCGGGAATTGAACCTATTAGCAAGCTAATTACTATGTCATAATTAATGTTGCTAGTAATTGCGCTTACGATTCCACCAGTAGCGACTAGGATTCCGCCGATCATTAAATTAGTCCCAACTGCAATCGTAGGTGGTAGTAGTAATACGGTGGATAGTATGATTATGATAAATGAGCCGCTTCCAATGCTAGTTAAGCCAACCATAAAACCAGTGATTATTCCTGCAATTACGGATATTGACTTTTTATGTGTTCGACAGAAGTCGATTATTTTTTGTACTCGAATTTTTACTTGACTAAACCACGTAGTAGAAACTAGCATTACTCCCATTGCTACCATTGTGATGCCGATAATACTTTTAAGCAAATCTGCAGGAATATAGCTTCGCATGTAAACTCCAAGTGCAGTAAATGGAATTCCAAGAACTACAAAAGGTAATACGACACTATAGTCTATGTTTTTCTTTTTAGCACTACGCCACATGCCGGTCCATTTCATTAAACTGCCTTGAATTAAGCCAACGCTTGCAGCAGCGGAAGGAGTTAGTGTAGTAAGTGCGAGTAGTAAGGGTAGTTGGATCATTCCAAGTCCGATGCTAGTTAGGCCAACACAAATGCCTACAACTAAGCCGGCTAATATTAGGTTTATTTCAAAAAGCATACCTTAACTCATTTTGAGTTCTTTCTTAATAAAAGAGTACACTTGTGTTACTTTGCGTGGCGGTTCTAAATTTGAGATGACAATGCCACTAGGGTGATGGCCGCCAGTTTGGTTACTTCTTACAGTGTCCCACTTGTTGTCTTTGGTTTCTTGCGCGTTTGTAAAACCATGATCACTTAATATGAGGAAGTTTTCTTTTTCAAAAAAAGGCATTAACTTGCCTAGCGCTTTATCTATATTTGCATAGTGAGCTACTATTTTTGCTTCATCGTGCCAGTAAACGTGTTGAGCGCGGTCAGTTTCGTAAAAAATTGAAACAATTAACTCTGGGCGATTCTTACTTTGTAATAGTTCAATAGTTCTTTCCAACGTATAGGTAGTGCTTTCGTTCATTTCTTCGCTAGTAATTGAAAAAACTAAAGACTCCCATTTATCTAATGAAAAATTGTACGCAATTGGAGGTATTGCAATAGCAACTGGCATTACAACTGCGCTTTTTGCAATTTTCCAAATAAAGTCACTTCGGTTTTCTAATTCGCTTCTCTGTTTTTCATCAATTGCAAAGTCCAAAACCCCATGCTCGCTTGGAAGAACTCCAGTAAATATAGTAGTCCAAGAAGGCGCAGAGTGAACTGGTCTAACGTCACATTCTAGTACTGCGTGTTTGTATTTTTCTTTTAATTTTTTAAAATTAGGTAGTTCGTCTAAATTCGCGTTTATTTTACTCCAAGTTGCGCCGTCAAGACCAATTATTAACATACTAAACCTTCTCGTTTGTTTTTATTGTACTACGCCGACACCAATTATGCGGCCATTTTTAGATATTACAAATCTACCAACTTGAGGCAATTTGTTAAAACTTTCAAGTATCATTGGCTTTTCTAGTTTAATTTTAACATCTGCTGCTTGTGAGTTACTTACTGATCCGCTACCGTTTACTTTTATTGGCATTTTGTCTGTAATTGGGTTTATTTTATCTACTATTAATTCAACACTGCCTGTAACTTCTTGGGCTGCGCAAATAAAGTTAAGCTTCTCTCCAGTTGCAAGTTCGCAGGTTGGAAAACAAAAGATTCTAGCATTAACTGAAGTTACTGTGGGGGTTGCTTCTTTTACTGGCATGCAAACGCAACCTCTGGTCACGTTTTTAATCGCGTCGCTTTTAATTACAATGCCAACACTTTGGCCTGCGTGCGCGGCGTCTTTTCGGTCCATTGCAACGTGTAATTCTTCAATGTTTCCTTTAAGTGATAGGGGTTCGATTATGACTTCTTGTTTAACTTTGAAAGTTCCGGATTCAATTTTACCTACGATTACGTGGTTTGAGTCAATGTTGTATACGTCTTGTACGATTAAACGGGCGGGTTTTGAGCTTAGTTCTTTTTCGAAGTCATAATTTGCAAATTCTTCCATGTACTCAATGATCATTTTGCCACTATACCACGAGGTTTTGTTTGACTTTTTCGTGACATTATCTCCATCTTTAGCAGAAATTGGCACGTATTCTAGTTGTTTGGCGTTAAACCCAAAATTAACTAACGTCGCGGTGACTTGTGAGGTTAGCGCGTCAAACTTTGCTTTATCGTAGTTGATTAAGTCCATTTTGTTAACTGCGATTACTAGTTTGTTAATGCCAAGCATTCGTGAGAGGTAAATATGAAGTTTAGTTTCATCTTGAAGTCCTTCGTCTGGTTTAGCTGAAATAATTAGGATCGCAGCGTGTGCTAGTGACGCGCCGGTGAGCATGTTTTTTACAAGTTCTTTGTGACCTGGAACGTCAATAACGTCGTAAATGACACCTTGGTGTACTACTTGTACTCTTGTAGTATCTAATGTGAAGCCTTCTTCTCTTTCTTCTTCAAAACTGTCAAGCAAAAAGCATAGTTCGAATTCTTTTCCTAATGACTTAGACATTATTTGAGCTTCTCTAATACGATCTTCAGTAATTGATTTAGTATCGTATAGTAATCTGCCGATTAAAGTTGATTTGCCGTGATCTTTGTGCCCAAGTAGAGCTACGTTAATTGCTTTAGTAGAATCCATAAAAAAAACTTCACTACATTAAAATATATTTTTTAAAAAAAAGAGGGGTAAAAAATATTCAGATGCTTTTTTTACATGTAGCCGAGTGCTCTTAGTCTTTGCATTACGTTTTCTTTTTCTTTGTCTTGCATTCTTCCAGAACGTTCTGCAACTTCAGTGTTTTTGAGTTCTTCAATTATTTCATCAATTGTAGTTGCTTTTGACTTAACTCCTACTGTACATTGAGTGCATCCAAGACTTCTGTATCTAATTCCTTCACTGTTAGCGTAGTATAGCGGGTTGATTGGTATTCCTTCGCGTTTTATGTATCTCCAGATGTCAATTTCGTTCCATTGTAGTAAGGGGTGAACTCTTGTATGTGAGGTGTCTTCAAATTTGCTTGTGTATTCCCATACTTCTGCTGGTTGGTCTTTGTAGTTCCATTTGAAGTCTTTGTCTCTTGGTGAGAATGATCTTTCTTTTGCTCGGATGCCGTGTTCGTCTCTTCGTATTGATACGACAAGTCCATCAAATCCGCGTTCGTCTAGGAGTTTCTTTAGCGCGTCGGTTTTGTTTGAACCGCAGCATTTGATTCCACTTAAATCGTCTTTGATGATGCTATTTGCTACGATTAAGTCTAGATTCCATTCTTCGGTGAGTTTCTTTCTAAAATCGTATGTTTCTTTGAAGTCAATTCCATTGTCGATGTGGATTACGGGGAATGGTACTTTGCCAAAAAACGCTTTACGGGCTAATGCAAGCATTACTGTTGAGTCTTTTCCCATGCTCCAAAGTCCGGCGAGGTTTTTGAATCGAGCTTTAGCTTCTCTTAAAACCCATATACTTTGTTGTTCAAGTTTATCTAAATCTTGTAGTTCGACCATAAATAAAGTTCAATGCACCTGGTTTTGTTTAAATGTTATTTTTTTTGTGAAATATTGAAGAAAAAAAGAGTGACTTTTGTATTCGTAAAAACAACAGGGCTGTCGTTTAAATAATATCTAAAACGCGTAAGTTTAAATAGCTTACAAAGCGTACAATACTAGAGCGTAACTTAAATCTTCGGCGTGGCTATTTTTTAATTATGAAAAACGCAAGTGAACCTAACTCAATCTATGGTACTAAAAAGTGGAATGAGTTTATTGAAGCAGTTTATCACTATAAAATATTTGACTTAAAAGAAGGGTCAAACTCAGTTTCACTTGCAAAGGTTAACAGCAAAATATTTTCAAATCGTTTAATTTCCCTACCTTTTGCAGACTATGGCAGTATAAACGTAAAAGCGGATGCAAATGCGCTTGCCAAAAGAATAATTGAATGTGCAATAAAAGAAAAAGTAAACTACGTAGAAATAAGAACCCCTTCAGACGCCGTGGGCGTTTTGCTTGAAAAGAACGGTTTTGAAAAAAGAAACGACTACGTTACTTTCAAACTAGATATAACTAACCCTGCGTTTGTTTTAAAAAACATGGAAAAACGCACAAGAAATGACATTACAAAATCACAAAAATCAGGATTTGAACTATGCAACGTAGAAAACGAAACGGATATTGAAGCATTTTACAAAATCTACGCGTCTACGATGAAAAACTTAGGCAGCCCACCTCAATCACTTAAATTCTTCAAAAAAATGAAAGAAATACTAGGCGAAAACTGCCAAATACACCTAGCCAAACTAAACGGCAAACCCGTCGCCGGCGCAGTATTCTTACCGTATAACCATGAAGTGCATTACGCTTATTCTTGTTACTTAAAAGAATACGCTGCTCTACGAGCAGTTGAGTTCTTAATTTGGAACGCGATAGTTAAATTCTCAAAACAAGGATTTGAAAAATTCGACTTCGGAAGAACCAGGTACAACTCCGGCGTTTTCACTTACAAAAAAGGCTGGGGCGGCGCAGAAACTCAAATGCCTTACTACTATTACTTCCTTAAAGAAAAAATAGAACAAAGAGATGAAATCAAATACAAAAAACTCTCACAAATATGGGCAAAAATACTACCCACTCCAATTGCAAATACGATTGGCCCTTGGCTAATTAAACAAATAGGTTAATTTTATGAAAAACGCGATTAGTTTTGACATCGAAGAATGGTATCACGCTGAACTAGTTAGAAAAAGCCAAGCAAAGCAAGTAGAACTAGTAGAACAATCAACACAATCAATACTAGATACGCTAGATGCTAGAAACATCACAGCTACTTTTTTCATACTAGGGGATGTAGTTAAAAAAAGCCCGAAAGTTTTACGAAAAATTTACGACGCGGGTCATGAAATTGCAAGTCATGGCTACTCGCACACTATTCTCTATGAATTAAACCCTAAAAGTTTTGAAAAAGAAATACTAGAAACAGATAAACTCATACAAAAGACCATTGGAATTAAGCCACTTGGTTTTAGAGCGCCATCTTTTTCAATAAACAATTCAACCAAATGGGCACTTGATATTTTAGAAAACAACGACTACTTATACGACTCTTCAATATTTCCCGTCAAAACACACCTTTATGGCGTTCCAAACGCGCCACTGCATGTGTATAAGCCGTCTAAAAATGACGTTGCAAAACACGACGCTAATGGTAAACTTTTCGAAGTGCCAATGGCAACTGCAAAAATAGGCGCGATAAACGTACCTATCGCGGGTGGTTTTTACTTAAGAGCGCTTCCAAACACGGTAATAAAGCAAGGAATAAAACAACTAAACCGAAAAGGAATTCCAGCAGTGATGTACGCGCACCCTTGGGAATTACACGACAAAACGCCTAGAATCGACACGCAAAGCGCATTTTCTAATTTCATCACGTATTGGAACCTAGGCGATAAATCACTCAAAAAACTAGACTCGATACTAGACTCTTTTGAATTTGGCCCTGTAATAGATTTACTTGCAAATAGCAAGGACTAGCTTTTTGCAAGGTCTTACAACTTGTAGTTTTTTGTGCGGGTTGTAAGTTTACTTGCGAATTATTAGGACGCAAATTTCGCCAGTTCCTTTTGAAAATTTAGTGTCTAGCCAATAAATTGGGTAAAATATAATTGAGAGTAGCGTTCTTTTATCATTAAAGTTGATAAATAAGTTAAACAACCATCTGACCCACTTGTTTTTCATAGAATAGTAGCGCTCTTGCTTTATACTCGGGTCAATTTGTATTAAGTCAATATTTTTAGTAGCTGAAGTTATGATAAGTACTCCGCCCTTTTTTGTAACTCGGTACAATTCATTAAAAGCGGGGGTCCTGTCGCATTGCCCCATTACACTAATACACATTACTGTGTCAAAGGTTTCACTTGGGTACTTAATATCTTCAACACGCATCGCTTTATACTCTACATTGGCAAATGCGTTGTACTTCTTCGCGTTTTCAAAACCTTGAGAATCTAAATCAATAGCTTTAACGTCAAAGTTCATTTTAGCAAGCTTACGTGTAAGTGAGCCAGTGCCGCAACCTGCGTCTAGTACTTTACTTCTTTGTAAATTCTTACGTGTAACGTCCCATTCCCACCTGCGGATAGGGTGAAAATCAGACCAATACCTGTAATAGAATGACTTTAAGAAATCAAACATCAAAATTCACTTTTCGAATGCAGTTTTGCGCACTACTTGTTCAATTTTCTTTTCAATTTGAGCAACTCTTTTGTTTAATTGCATCAATACTAGCATTATGATTCCAACTGCGCTTGCAATTAACAAGTCAAATATGCTAACAATGTGAAGTGGAATTAATAGTTTAGAAATTACATCCGTAAATACTAATGCGAATAAGAACCAGGCCCAAACTACGCCCCAAAGCAAGGCATCTTTTAGTCCAAAGTTGCCTCTTTTGTACGTGTAATGAGTAAAGTACAGCATGAGTACTGAAAATACTGCGCCTGCAATTTGTAATGGGTATGTTAATTCCATAAAATAATTTTTCAACCTTTTAGTTTCCAAGATATCATCGTGGTCACTATTCTTGCGCCATCAAAGATACTAGTTCCTTTGTAATCATCATTGTAAATAGTTTTAACTTCTACTTCTTTAAACTTCAAACGATTAACGCCGATATTTTTCACTATTTCAGATGAAACGGCGTATCTATTTGACGTCCATTTAAGTTTAGGCCACACTTCGGATCTAAAAGCTCTAAATCCAGATTGCGTGTCTTTAACTTCGCTGTTAAATAGTAAATGTTGCATTGTATATATCGTTGTGTTTCCAAGCTTTTTGTAAAAAGGCATATTTGTATCAAACTTACGCGCGCCAATTACAATATCTAATTTTTCATCAACTAGTGTCTTTACGAGATGAGTAATTTCAGTAGGGTCGTGCTGTCCATCTCCGTCAATTGTTACTATTACGTCTGCGCCTCGTTTTATGGCAAGTTCAGCGCCAGTTGCTAATGTAAAGCCTAAGCCCATGTTAACAATGTGTGTTGCAACTACTGCTCCGCTTTCTTTAGCAATTGCGCCCGTTTTATCTTTAGAGCCGTCGTCTACTACTATGACTTCGTCTACGTAAGGCGCAGTTTGTTCGACTACTTTGCGTATGTTTTTTTCTTCATTAAAAGCAGGTACTATTGCTGTGATTTTTAATTTGTTATACATGGTCTTATTTGCACGCTGTTGAGTAGAATTTTAGTGTGTATTTACCTTGGGTAAATTCACGACATTTAATTATGTTCGTAGGTAATGTTGGTTCTTTTGTGTTTTCATAGTTAGAAACTAGTATGTTGTTAGCTGCTTGTGGGTTATTTTCATTTAAAATTTGAGCTTGGCGTTTAAAGTAATAACTTGCTGTACTTTGAGCTAAGCCACTAACAAAAATATTAGAGTTAAGTGGTACTGTTTGCGTTATGTATGACGCACTTTGAGAAAATAATGCGCTTGCGGTTTTAGCGTCCTTCCAGCGATAGTTAACGTCGACGAAAATGACTGCGCTTGAAATTAAAAGAAAAGCAATCACTGCTAATGCGACGATTTTGGTGTTTTTTACTTTATCTAAAGCTAATGCGCTTAATATCAAAATTGGCGCGACTACTGGTGCTATGTATCTTGATGAGAATGCAAGTGGCCAAAACACGTGAAATGCGCAAATTACTATTGTGAAAATTAAGAGTAAAATTTCTTGTGAGTTAAATGACTTTAATTTCAGTATGTACCACAAACTAACTATTACTAATACTGGGCTTATGAAAATTAAGAGAAATACAATTAATCTAAACAAATACGCTATGAATATGGGGACTTTTAAGTTAAATGAAATCGGCGCGTTTAAACTCACTTGACCTTTAGTAAAATCGCTTACTGAAAAACTTATTTGACCTTCTCTTGGCGCGTTTGTAATCTTATCCAAGTATGTGCTACTGGCGTCTTGATTACCTTGACTTTTAACTAATATTGACCATGTAGCAAACGACGCTAAACATATTACTATGAATATAGCTAGGGTAATGGCTTTTGAGTCTATTTTGAATAACTTTTCTTTACTCATTAATCGACTTGCGGTAAAATGAAGTCCAAAAATAACTGGTAATAGCATACCTACTGTTCTAGTAAGAATTGCAAGTACTGAAAATAACGAGAGCAATGCTACATTCAGGACGTTTGTTTGTTTGTCTTTAATTGTTTTTAAGTAAAACTTTAATGCTAGGAGTGTAAAAGTTACAAAAATTCCATCTGATAAAAGTTCCATTGATAGGTAAAAAATAATCGGAACGAACGCAAATAATCCAGTTAAAAATAAAGACTTCTTGGATTCAAAAAATTCCCTTGCAAGTAAATAAAAACTTGCCATTAACAAAACAGCAGAAACTACTGAGAACGCTTTTTCCCAAGCAGTTCCAAAAACAGCCATAAAACCAGCTAGCACATACGGAAATACTGGTGGCGCTACTGTACTTTCAAAATTAGCGCTAAAAGAGCCGCTGTGTAGTAAATTTTGAGCGATATCTGCATAGTACGCGCTATCAACTAACGGGCCACTAGGTGGAGATACAACTAGTAGCATTAATACGTAAACTACAAGTAGTGAACTTGCAAATAAAGCGCTTTTTGAATTCTTAGCTGCAAAATTAAACGACATAATTCTAAGGTAATCGTATTAAATTTAAGAGTTTCTTTCTTTTAAATACGGTAATATTTACTACAATTGGTTAACCTTATGAAAGTCGCAATTTTACTCGGAACTAGACCAGAAATAATAAAACTATCTCCAGTCATACGTGAGTTTCAAAAAAGAAAAATAAACTTTTTCGTAATCCACACAAACCAACACTACTCATACGAAATGGACAAAATCTTCTTCGAAGAATTGCACCTCCCTGCGCCTAACTATAACCTAAACGCGGGTTCTGGTTCACATGGCGCGCAAACAAGCAAAATGCTAGTCCAAATAGAACAAATATTACAAAACGAAAACCCAAACGCGCTAATCGTACAAGGGGATACAAACACTGTTCTATCCGGAGCGCTTGCAGCGTGTAAACTAGGAATCAAAGTAGTACACGTGGAAGCAGGGCTAAGGTCACAAGATCGAAGAATGCCAGAAGAATACAACAGGATACTTGCAGATCATATCAGTACTTTTCTATTCGCGCCAACTGATATTGCAATGGATAACTTAAAATCAGAAGGCATTGGCGTACACACATATATTACAAATGAAGGGAGTGGAAAAGCTAAACTCTACAACGTAGGTAATACAGTTGTCGACGCTACGCTTCAAAACTTAGAAATAGCAAAGAAAAACGAACAAACTGTACTATCAAAATATGGCGTTCAAAAAGACAAATTCATACTACTCACTGCGCACAGAGCAGAAAACGTTGACAATGAAAAGTTCTTACAAAACTTATGTCAACTAATAGACTACATTTCAACAAAATACGACTTAAAAGTACTTTGGCCAATTCACCCTCGCACAGTTAAAAAACTTGCCGAATTTGACATTACGCCCAAAGCAATTCTTGCAGATCCAATTGGATATTTAGAATTTTTAGCACTAGAAACAAACGCTAAAGTAGTAGTAACTGACTCTGGCGGAGTTCAAGAAGAAACTTGCGTAGTCAAAACACCATGCGTTACAATAAGACTTACAACTGATAGGCCAGAAACTGTAATTGCGGGCGGTAATTTCATTGGCAAAACCGACTTAGATAATATGAAAGGCGCTTTTGATAAAGCAATGAAATCTAAAAAGAACTGGAAAATACCTTACGTGTTAAACTCTAGCGTTAAAATTTTAGACGTGTTAGAAAAAGAACTCTAATCCTTAACGATATTTTTAACTGGTTCAAGCAAAACGTCCCAATTCCACTTACTTTTAATCAAACTAACTGCGTTCTTAGACATTTTACTCCAGGCATCTTCATCAATTTCATTCATAGCATCTCTAAATGCCACGCCTGTAGATTCACTTGTTACTATTCCGCATTTGTTTTGCTTTATTACAGTGGCCCATTCTCCAAAATCGGGAGTTATTACAGGAAGACCGCATGCTAAGTAGTCAAATACTTTAATTGGGCACGCGACTCTACGTGTAACTGCGTCGACGGATGGAGCGATTCCTATTTGGGCGCTTGCAAAAGTATCCATAATTTTCTCTTTAGGTACTCTTCCTAGGTATTCTAGTGGCACGTTTTCTGTTTTGACTCGATTTTCCACGTGATCTTTTAGTGGACCTGCGCCGGCAAGAATGTACTTGTGATTATGGTCTATTTTGGCAGCGTCTATAAATGAGTCAATATCTTCCCAAAAAGCAAATATCCCGCCATAAATGGCTTTCATTGGCTCTTCGTAGGTCGCAAGTTTAGTGTGTAGCGTGGCGCCGTTTGGTAACGCGACTAATTTTTTCTTATCAACACCTAACTTTTCGAAGTAATCATTCATAGGATTGGCAACAGTAGTTATGTACTCACTTTTTTGCGCCGCGTTTTTTTCAAGTTTTAATAAGTAGTTATACCTTGCTTGTGAATGTGGTATGAACTTGTTTTCTATGTATTCTGCGCTTGCAAGACCATGCACATCGGTTACTAGTTTTACTCCTAACTTTTTGCACGTATCCGCTATTGCGCCGGCTTGTACTATTCCTTCGCACCAAACAAAATCAGGTTTCGCGGCTTTGATCTTGGTTTCAATTATCTTAGCGCACAATTTACTGTACGCCGCGTGTTTGAATACTTGTGGATTAAAAGCAGCTGCGACTAGCAGACTTGGCGCGTAGGTGTAATTACTCCACACCTTGCCATCGCCATAATAATCCTTAAAATTCAAAGTTTCAACTTGCGCCACGGCCCGCAACTTCTCTAAAATGCCATTAATCCGAATAGCATCACCAAGATGACCCTTAACGTCAAAAACATACAAAACTTTCATAACTATTTTTCTAGTGTTTTATTCTTTTTATATGGTTTACGTGCATTCTGCAAAACCTATTAGAAGGTTAAGTTTCTAAATGTTTATTGGGATTTGTTTAAATCATGGATAAGAAAATTTTAAAGCCGGCTAGTGACCCACTTAATTTAGTTATAATTCGTCCAGTTTCTACGCGGATTTCTCCGCTTCTTGCAAAAACATTCGTAACGCCTAATCAAGTATCTCTATTTTCAATGATACTAGGCCTTGCTGCTGCGCTTATGTTCGTTTTGCACTCGCAATTTGAATACCGAGTGGCTGCTGCTTTGCTTTACTATTTTTACTTAGTTTTTGACTGCGTAGATGGTGAACTTGCTCGCCTTAAGGGTATTGCAAGTCCTTTTGGCAAGTGGTTCGATGGACTAGTTGACACTGTAGTTACAAGTTTTGCGCTTGCCGGTTTAACAATCGCGGCTCTAAATGTAAACACGCCATTTGCACTCGTCTTAGGTTTTGCTGCGGTTATTGGATTTAACATTACAAACTTTTCATACCAATATGCTCAACTTGTATTTCAAAAAGAAAACAACGCGGCGCCCGTTGTTCAAAGTAAACTAAGTATAGTGCGAGTATTTACTGGCTTTAGCCCTGGTTTACAAATGCTAGTAATTTGCTTAGGGTGGATTGTAAACGCGCCGCTAGTAGTTCTAGGAATATTTGCAGTGTGGACTAATGGACTTTGGATAGCAAGAACCTTCAAGCTACACTCTAAAAAATAGTTTTAGGTTTTTCTCCTTTAGTTTCAATAAATATTTGGTGCCATAGTACAAACATTGAAGTAAACCATATTCGGCCCAAGTAGTAATTCTTAGCTTTTTGTGTTAGTGAACTAGAGTATAGTTTTTCAATTTCGGGTATAAATTTGTTTAGTACTTTGCTTTTAGTAAGCGCGCTTTGAACTTCGCCAGTCACTATTCCTGTTTGTCGTAAGTTTTCTTTAGATAAAATACTGGGTACTAGTTCCATAAATTCTTGTTTAAACCAGTCATCTAATGGAGCTTGTAGGCCAACTTTAGGCATTTGCGTAACTTCTCGAGGAATGCCTCTGGTTTGCGCTAGTTTTCTTAAAATGTATTTACTTTGTCCTTGTTTGACTTTTAAACTTCCTGGAATTGTAAATGCCGCGTCTATTACGGTCTTATTTAGGAATGGGACTCTTGCTTCAATTGAAGCGGCCATTGTGAGTTTATCTACTCTGTTTAATTGAACTTCTGGCATTTGATTTTCAAACTCGTAGAGTAACGCCGAATTGATGCTGTCTTTTGTCGTGTATTGTTGCCAGTTAATTTCGTGTGCTTTAGCTCCTTTTACGTCGAAGTATTTTCCGTATCCGTTCTTAAAGAACGTCTCTTTAAGTGAACCGTGTGCTTGTTCATAGTTTTTACTTTCAAAAACCGCGTGTCTTTCGTAGCCGGCAAAGAGTTCATCTCCACCTTCGCCTAGAAGTACAACGGTTGATCTTTCTTTTACTTTTTTAGAAAATAGAAACGTTGGTAGTACTGCGGTTCTTGTTGGGGGCGTTTCCAAGTGCCATACTATTTCCTGTAAATATTTGCTTGAATCTTTAAAACTAATCATCATTTCAGAATGATTAGAGTTAAGTGCTTTAGCTATGACGCTTGCGGTTTTGAACTCGTCTTTTTCGCTTCCAAAACCAACCGTAAATGTTTTGATGTCAGGGTTTACGTTTAGCGCGTAGCTAGCAACTAGACTTGAATCTATGCCGCCAGAAAGTGCTATTGATAGGGGTACGTCGCTTGCAAGGGATGATTCTACTGACTTTTTCATCACTTTGTCTAGCATTTCAAGTGCGGTATCTTCGCTGTATTGTACGGGGGCGTATTTAGCTTTCCAGTACCTGTTTACAGTTAGAGTCTTTTCTTTAGCGTTGTAAAGTAGGTAGTTTCCGCCTTGTAGTCGTTTAACGTTTTCAATAAGGGTTTCGCCCGGGTGCACGTGTAAGTTTTCAAGCATGTCTACAAGTGAACTTAAATTAATTTTACTAGAAATTCCGGAAGTTAGAAGGCATTTAATTTCAGATCCGAATACAAATTTCCCATTTTCAAAGTAATAATATATAGGCTTTATTCCTGCGTGATCGGTTGCAAGAAAGAGAGTCTTAGTTTTATCACTCCATATAGCAAAAGCAAACATTCCCTCTAAGTATTCAACACATTTAGCGCCTTTTTCTTCATATAAGTAAAGAATTACTTCAGTATCTGTTTCGCTTTTGAACTTGTAGCCTTTTTTTTCAAGTTCTGCGCGGAGCGGTTTGTAGTTGTAAATTTCACCGTTAAAAATTAGTTGTAAGTCCCCTTTTTTATTCGACATGGGGTTTATGCCTTTTTCGCTTAAGTCTAAAATTTTAAGCCGCCTGTGGCCTAGTGAAACGTATGGGTTAGTGTAAAAGCCGCTTTGGTCTGGCCCGCGGTGCTCGATTGACTTTGCAATTTGTTTAACTAGCGATTCGTCTTGCCAGTTAAAACCACAAATTCCGCACATAAAGTTTACTTCTTAGTTTTTAGGTACGCGGCCATTTTTTCTTGCGCGGCGTTATAGTCTACTACATCATCTACTTCGCACCAGAAGTGTCCATTAGTTGGTACGATGTAAAAGTCGTATGTCTTAACCATGTTGTTAAGTGCGGCTAAGTACCAGGTAGTGTGTTGGCCGTTTGTTAAAAATGTTTTAAGTGTCTTAAAGAAAGCTGCTGCGCCTTCTTTTGAGAATTTGTATATTCCCATTGCGTCTCCGCTTATTCTTTCTCTTGGGATTACTTTACTTACTTCAGTTAGTTTGTTGTTTGTAATTGTAGCTTTCATTGCATCCTCGGGTAAGTCTGTTTTACTTAGGTCAACTACGGCTGCGTCTTTGTATTCGCTTTTAATTAAGTCGGTAATTAGTTGTTTGTCGTAAAGATCGTCTCCGTTGATTAAGATGAAACCGTCTTTTCTAAATTCGTGGCAAAGCCAAACTGAGAATAAATTGTTTGTAAAGTTGTATAATGGGTTTGAAATGTAAGTGATTTTTGCGCCTTTGTATTCGTTTCCGATCTTTTTGACTATTTTTTCTTCTTGAAAGCCGACTACTAATGCAATGTCTTTAATCCCATTGGCAATTACGTTGTCAAGTGACCATTCTAGTATGGTTTTTCCTTGCACGGTTAGTAGGACCTTTGGAGTTTCTGCGGTTAGTTCGAGTAATCTTTTGCCTTGTCCGGCGCATAGTATAACTGCTTTCATATTCTCTAGTCAATCTCCTTAAGTACGCGTTTATTTGGTTGCTTCGATGATTAGGTGCCAGCCGATTACTTTTGAGAACGGTTTGGTTACTACTTCGGGGACGTGGCCGCCTATTATTGGTACTCTTATCCATTCTACGGATAGTTTAACGTTTTTAAACTTACTAAACATCTTTTTGGCTTGTTGTTTGGAGTATGTTTTGGTTAGTGGGTTGGTTTTGCCGCCTACTTTTTTGTTCATTTCGGTTTCGTAGTTTACTGCTTCTTGTACGCTCCATTTCCAGCGGTCTGGGTGGATTAGTTTGCGTAGTATGAGTGTTAGGTATTCGAATGAGTAGGTGTAGTATAGCATGATGAAGGTTTTGCCGCCTGGTTGTAGTACGCGGTATACTTCGTCTATTGTTTTTTGTGTGTTTGGCGTGTGGTGTAGTACTCCAAATGAGTATACTAGGTCAAATTCGTTGTCTTTGAATGGTAGGTTTTCTGCGTCTGCTACTTTGAAGTCTCCTTTTAGTCCTAGGACTTGGAATCTTTTTCTGGTGACGTCGATTGCTGATTCAGTTAAGTCAACTCCCGTTGTTAATGCGCCGTTTCTTGCGAATTGACTAAGGTCGGTTCCTGCTCCGCATCCAATTTCTAGTACTTTTTTGCCTGCGTATTTGTCAAAGCCGGCTTTTTTCTTTAAGTAGCCGTATGCGTAGGGGTATTTTTCGTATCTTAGGTCTTCGATTTCTCTGAAGTATTCTGCCGTTTCTGGGTCGTTTTTTGCGAGAAATGTTCCGCATACTGAGCTGTTCCAGAAACTTTTAACGTCTTTTTTTAAGTCGTCGTTTTCGCCTTCAATAACTTTGTGTGTCATATATAGTTCAACTTTTTAATTTATTTAAAAAAAAATTAGTTTCTTAGTAAAAAATTCTTTTTGTTGTTTTATTAGTTTTTTAAGGCCTTATTTATTATAAAGTCTTGCTCGTAGGGCGTTTATGAATGATTTTTCAGTTTCGCCTAGTATTCCGAGCTTAAATAAGAGGAGTAAGTATATTAGTGAAATTACTGCATAGCTTGCTATTATTTCTATTAGTCGCATGTGTAGGTTTTGGGCGGCTAGGCTAAAGATTAGCATGAATACAAATGAGGCTAGTCCGAATGTGATTGTTTTTTTGTCTAGTGGCAGTTCTTTTACGTATTTTTGAGCTAGTCCAAAAGATAGTAAGCCGTATATTGACATTGAAAATGCAGTTGCAATTGCCGCGCCATTAATTCCGATTAAGGGTATTAGCATTACGTTTAGTGCTACGCTGCTTACTAAGTTGATTATTGATAAGTACATGATTTCTTTAGTTTTTTCGACCATTTGTAGTAAGAATATGCTCGCCCAGAAGAATGAGAATATGAAGTTTCCTGCGGCAAGAATTGCGAGCGCGGTACTTGCTTGTGCGTATTCGGCGCCAAATAAGTTATATAGGAATTGGGGGGCAAAAAAGACGAAGAATAATAGTATTGGTAGGTTGATTAGAAAAGTCCATTTGGATGCAGCGGTGTATATTTCTTTGATTGCAGTGTTGTCTTTTTTAGCGTACTTGTCTGTGGTTAGTGATAAGAATAGTGAAAAGATTGCAGTTGGTACTATTAGGAGTAGTGATGCGCTTGGTACTGCGACGTTATAGATTCCTACTTCGGCTGCGGTTTTGAATATTCCAAGAATAAAAACATCAAGTAAGGGAACTACGGTTACTATTGTTGAAGCTAATGCAAGTGGTAAGGAGTATGAAATTATGCTCTTGTCTGCTTTGTCTGTTTTACCTGTGATTTTGAATCCGTATTTTTGAAGTGCGAAGGCTATTGTTAGTAGAGTAAAGTAAACTGCTGCTACGTAACCGCCAGCTAGTGCGATCATTCCAAAACCTATTGCTATTGGAATTGCCGCGGTTGCGATCTTAAATATGCTGTCTAGTACATTTTGGGTAAGTACGATGTATTGGAGTTTTTGTATTCCTCTAAACGCAGATGCGTATAATTCAGTTAGTACTATGGCGGGTATTGCAAGTGCCATTATTTGTAGTATAATTGTAACTTCGGGTTTATGGAATACGTTATTTGCAATGAAATTAGCGCAAACAATAAGCAGTATACTAAGTATAGTAGCTATTACAAATGATATTTTGAGTGCTAATTTGAACGTAGCCGCTCGTTTTTCCGAGTCATTATTGGCCGAGTAATATGAAACAAAGCGCTCTATTCCCGCGTTAAAACCTAGTCTTGAAATACTTGCAAGTATGATGACTACGGATAGTGCTATTGAAATTAAGCCATATGCTTCTGGGCCGTATCTGGCTAGTACTAGTCTCCAAATGTAGGTGAAAAGTTTGGATAACGCTATGCCTATGAACGCGATGCCTGCGCTTTTTGCAATTAAGTTAATTGATTTTGAAATAAGTTAAGTTCAACCTTCGGGTTATATTTTGAAATGAGTTTCTATTCCTTTTTCTTTATTTTTAGCTGCTTTTTTGATTTGCCAGTTGTTATATAGTCTATCAATCACGTAGTTAAATACGCCTTTGCTTGCAAACCTCAAATGTGCTACTTTAGTTTTATTCGTTTTTGTGTTTGTTTTTTTCACGTGTTTTAACGTTAGTGCAGTTGCGTTTTTGTTTTGGAAGTATTTGATTAATTCTTCTAGTTCTTTGATTCTTTCTAAACTACCATCTCTAAATGGGTGAAGTAGCACAGTTACGTGTTTTGTTTGCTTAAACGAGTATGTATTTTCTATTGCTCTAATCGTAGATTCTACGTTTCGGTTGTAAGTTTCTGCAAAAACAGGAATTCCAGTAATTGTTAGCCCATTATTGCCTTCAAATAAAATAGGCTCAGTGTAAACGGATAACTTTTTGTTGTTATTTTTTAAAGAAAAAGCAAAATAATCTAAACCATTTTCAGCCATGGCGCCAATAGTATCTTGATTTAACCGGCCCATAAAATTAGCGCCCTTGATGCTTTGGTTATTTTTGTTTAGTAAAATCATTTCTTTAATGGACTCAGATTGTTCTTTGGCGCTTTGAAGAGTTAAATCTTCATGATACAAACCATGTAAGCCCACTTCATGCCCTAACTTTTCAATACTTTCTTTAAGACCAGAGTATGTCTCAAAAACAATGTTAGTAGTAAAAAACGTCGCGGGTACGTTATACTCGCCTAATAGTTTAAGTATTCTTGGAAGGCCAAACTTTGCGCCACCTATTTGTTCTAAATCAAAAATCAAACTATAGGTAAAATCAGAATTTTTGCTTGACACTTCTTTAGCTTTTATTACAACTTCGCCCTTGTGGACAAAATCTATTGCGCTTAATGGCATTTGTAACTTACTTTCGGGGTCAATTGCACTAAACGAAGTATAACCAGTTTTAAGAAAGCCGTGAATATTTCCAATTTTTACTCCACTTATTTGTTCATTGCGCGAATAAACTATTCCATCATATTTACCTTTCTTAAACGCGGTGAAAACAGGGTCAAAGTTTTCCTTTAATTTTTCATAATCTATTATTAGCGCGTCTGCTGGAATTGCAATTTTAGCTTTTTTTAGCTCAATTTCATCTTTTGGGTCAATAACCCAAAGCAATTTCGCGTTCATAAAAATTCAATTAGACTTTAAAGTAATACATAAGTAAACTAATAACTGAAGTAATTGCAAAGAAAGATAATAATTTTAGAACTAAGTTTCTTTCCTTGTCGCTTCCGAAAACGGCAAGAGTTAAGAATGCAAGTGTGAATTTTTCACTTCCTTTTGGTGGCGTGATTTTTCCATCACTTGAAATTAAAGGTGCGTGGCATATTTCTCTTCTTTTAACTCCCCTTGCTTCATAGTAAATCGTGGCTAATAATTCGTAAAACGCGGGTAATATTGCGATTACTGCGTATTTTTCCATGTTTCCCATAATTGCCGCCGCTGCAATTGTAGTTCCAATTGCATATGTTCCAATATCTGCCGGGAATACTTTAGCTGGAGTCCAGTTAAATTTAAGGAACATAATGCACGCTCCAAGAAGCGCGGCAAGTATCAATGCAGGTGCAAGTGCGTTAGTGTTAATTGCAATTAGGAGTAATGCGGCGGCTACTATTGCGCCAATTCCGGCTTCTAGTCCATTGTAGCCAGCAGCCATGTTTGTCGCGTTTGCCGCGCCGGTAATTCCAAGTGGAATAACTATGAATGTGTATAGTACGCCTAGGTCGACTGGACCGATAAATGGAATTCCGACTATTGTTTCTCCTGCTTTAATTGCCATTAATGGCAACGCCCCTGCTACAGGTAAGAGGACCTTAGCTTTATGATGTAACTTAAAGAGATCGTCAAGTACGCCGATAATGCTTACTATTAAAATTGAACTAATACTTGCAAGTAAGTAAATTATAACACTCGAATCTTTACTGTAAAAAGTAAAAATTAGAATCGCGACTAAAATTGCAGTTACTAGCGCGCCAACTATTGCAAAACCACCAAAATTAGCAACTGGTCGTTTGTCACTTTTATTGACATCAAAACCAACGAGTTTGAGTTTTTGCGCTTTGTAGATAATCCAAGGCGTTAACACGTAAGTAGTCACTGCACTTACAATAATGCTAAGTAGAATGAGGTTTAAGTCCATTTTTTTATTAATCACTGAATTGAATTTAACTTGAGGTAGTAAAGGGTTTTTTATTAGTGTTTATGTACCAATATTAATTAAAAACTCTTAATTTATATGCTAGTGCTTTTTTTTAAAAAAAAGTTATGAAGGGTAGTTTTTCTATTATGATACAGGAAATTTCAAACGTTTTAAATGGTACATTTGCCGACAAAGTTACTACAATTAGAGGATGGATTTACCGAACCCGTTCAAGCGGAGGAGTATCATTCGTTCAAATACGCGACGCAACTGGTGTATTACAATGCACAATAAAACAAGACAAAGTTGACGTTACAAGCTTTGAAAACTCACAAAAAGCCCTAGTAGAAAGCAGCGTAATAGTAACCGGTAAAGTAGTAGCAGACAAAAGAGCGCCTGGTGGTTTTGAAATACAAGCTACTAAATTTGAAGTAGTTCACTTCGCAGAAATTTACCCAATTACCAAAGACCAATCCACAGAACACTTACTAAACTACCGCCACTTGTGGATTAGAAGCAGATACATGACTACTATCCTTCGCATTCGAAGTACAGTAATCCAAGCAATTCATGACTTTTACAGACAAAAAGGCTTCCTAATATTCGACCCGCCAATCTTTACTCCAAACGCCTGCGAAGGAGGAGCCACACTTTTTGAAGTTAAATACTTCAAAGAAAAAGTATACCTAACTCAAAGCTGGCAATTATATGGAGAAGCAGGAATATTCGCACTTGAAAAAATCTACTGCGTTTCACCATCATTCCGCGCAGAAGCAAGCAAAACGTCAAGACACTTAACCGAGTTTTGGCACAGCGAAATGGAAATGGCATGGGGTAACTTAGATGACGCGTCTAAACTTGCTAAAGAAAAAATTAAGTTCATTTTAACAAGAGTTCTTGAAAAACACGAAAAAGAACTAGTCGAAATTCTAGGCAGAGATGTCAGTAAACTTAAAGTTTGTCTTGAAAAAGAATACCCAACTATCACATACACTGACGCGCTTAAAGTACTAAAAGACAAGTGCAAGATTGAAGTGCCTTGGGGTAAAGATCTTCGCACAATAGAAGAAGAAGAACTAATGAAACACTTCGATACTCCAGTAGTGGTAACTAATTATCCTAAAGAAATCATGGCGTTCTACAAGCCAGCTGACCCTAAAGATCCTAAAACCGCTCTTTGTTTTGACATGCTAGCTCCTGAAGGGTATGGAGAAATAGTCGGTGGTTCTCAACGTGAAATTGACATTGAAGAACTCAAAAAAGGACTAGAACGCGAAGGAGAAAAACCAGAAAACTACGAGTGGTATATGGACCTTAGAAAATACGGTTCAGTTCCACACGCGGGTTATGGAATGGGAATAGAAAGAGTAGTAAGATGGATCTGTGGCTTGGAAAACATTAAAGATGCCATTGCATTCCCAAGAACAATGCACAGATGGACACCATAAACTTTCTTATCCTCTCTTTTTTTTACATTTTCTTTGGTTGTAAAATACTTGCTCTGTTACCTTCTGTGTCAGTAAATGATACGTATTTTCCTACTCCGGGTATGTCAACTGGGTGTCCTAGAATTTTTCCGCCGTTTCGAGTAATTTCTTTCATTGATGCTTCAATATCATCTACTGCTATTACTACTGATGGTTCTAATGGAGCTCCACTTGACTTAGGGTAGAAACCTCCGTTTATCGCGCCAGGTGTTTTTACCATTCTTTTATCGTCCGTCTCGGTTGTAGCTGCGGTTACGTAGTCGCCCATTTCTGGTCCGGTTCCATGTAGTTGCCAACCAAATACAGTGTTATAGAATTTGGTTAAACGTTCGCTATTTTCGTATGGCATTTCAAAATGCACAACTGGATTCATTTTCTTCATAATTTTATTTTACGCCTCGACTATTGTTTTAAAACCACCATATGCCATTCTTTTCATGTCAAATGGCATTGGCTTATCTTTCCAATTCTCTGGGCTCATAGCTGGGTCTTTCATAACCTTCGCGTTAACACTGTCACGGTGAGCTTTGGATTTGAAAATGATAAAAGAAAACCACACTGTTTCGTTTTTCTTTAATTTAGTCATCTTTGGAAATGAATTTCCTTTAATTCCGGCCATTTTTGGGTTAATGTCATCTCCAATGCACTCAAAGTATTGCAGCGCGCCGTGTTTTTTCCAAACTTTACTGCCAAGTTTAGCCATTTTTTCATAATCTTTAACTTTGTCTTTACGGATAACTAAGACAAAACCGTCTACGTAGGTCATTTACTAAAAATTTCACCTTTATTTTGTTAAAACTAGATATGATAAATTTGTATTAAAACACCAAGTACGCTTTTTTTTTAAAATGAGAAGTTCGCGTGGAGATTAAAAGGAAAAAAAGAGGAAAGGAGGGGGAAGTTAGAATGAGATTTTGACGTCTTTTCTTTCTTCTTCGGTTGCTTTGAACATTTCTTCTGCGGTGTAGTGAAGCATGTTTGCAATGATCATGTCAGGAAATGACGCTATTCGAATGTTGTATGTGTTGACGCTATCGTTGTAGAATTCTCTTCTGTCTGCTAGTTCGTTTTCAATTCCGCTGATTCGACTTTGTAGTTGGTTGAAGTTTTCATTGGCTTTGAGTTGTGGGTAGTTTTCAGCAACGGCGAAGAGTGTTTTGAGTGTTCCAGTCATCATGTTGTCGGCTGCTGCTTTTTCTCCTACTGTTTTAGCGTTCATGAATGCAGTTCTAGCTTTTGTAACTTCGGTTAGGATTTCTTTTTCGTGCTTCATGTATCCTTTAACTGTGTCTACTAGTTTTGGTAGTTCTTCTGCTCTTTGTTTTAATAATACATCGATGTTTGCGAAGGACTTTTTGATGTTGTTCTTTAATTGTACTAGTCCGTTGTAAACCATTACAAAGTATAGCGCGAATGCTACTACTATTAGTAAAACTGCTACGAGTATTACGATGATTAATCCGAGTGCCATATTTTTTTAATAAAACCTCTTTGATAGTTTTTAGTATTTTTAAATATTTAAACTAAAGTATTCTTAAATAGCCTAGAATTATTGCAAGACAAATTAAACTTAAGCCAATTCCTCCTGCAATAAACCCATATGATGTCCAGTTTAAGCCAGATAAAACGTTCTTTTCCGGTTTATCACTTATGTAGTATACTTCTGCGCCTTTTTGTATCATTATTAGTTCTTCATTTTTAGCGCTACTTTTAACTAACGGGTTTTTACCTGCGTAGCCTAATACGTACATTGTTTCTTTTGGCGTTATGTAGTATTCAGTGTATCTTAGTTGTCTTCCAAAAAACCATGCTTTGGAAGATATTTTGTTTGCAGTTAAGAACGCATCTATGGCTGGTGTTTTTATTTGAGTTTGTAAGTCGTGTGGTATGTCAACTTCTGCTCCGTCTGGGTCTATTAACACTTTTCCTGTATCGTCTTGTAGGTAGAATCGGTTCTTTGATGCTCCTTTTGCAATTTCTGCCCAGTAGCTGCTATTTTTACTTCGTCTGTACTCTTCTACAGTCCACCTATAGTAAACGCAAGGTGTATTTGTGAATGGACTTTTAATCGGATTTTCAAATGGCAGCGCCGCGCCTATTACTTCAACTTGGCCCATAGCCATACTTCTAACTTTACTGGTGGGAGTGTTTTCTATTAATTGTTTTTTACGTAAGTTTTTGAATCCCAGGTAAAAAATGTATAATCCGCCAAAGAAGCCAATTATTGAATAGAAAAATAATTTTCCACTATCACTTGACATATGAGAATTAGTAAGGAAAAAGAGGGATAAAAACCTATTTGAATAGGTATTTACTTAGTCGTGATTCTGTTGCTCCTGTTTGTCCTTGGTAGTTATTCTTAACTCCGTAAGGGTGTGTCGCGGGTGATGATAAGTACATTAGGGAAAGTTGAGCTATTCTCATGTCGGGGTATAACGCGACTGGAATTTTTCCAACGTTTGAAATTTCAAGAGTTAAATCTCCTTTGAATCCCGGGTCTACAAATCCAGCAGTTGCATGTACTATTATTCCTAGTCTACCTAGTGAGCTTTTGCCTTCAATTCTAGCTACCATGTCCGTTGGTATTTCAACTGTTTCTTTAGTTGAACCTAGTACAAATTCTCCCGGGTGAATTATGAATGGTTTACCTTCAGTAATTTTTACTTCTTCGGTGTAACTTGAAAGAGTTTCTTTAGGGTCTATTAGTGCGGCGTGTTGGTGTGAAAATACACGAAAGCTGTTTTTTAATGTTAAGTCAACACTTGCAGGTTGCACGCGTTCTTCATTAAATGGCTCAATTTTTACGTGGCCTTTTTTTATTTCTTTAATAATATCCGTATCTGAAAGAATCATACTATTTCTTTGCACCTTGTAATGGTTTGCCGTGTTTAGATTTAAAACCCTTAACTGCATGCGCTACAAGTGGATGTGCATTAGATTCTCGGGGTGAACTTTGGCCTCTAGCAAAGTGGTGCTTTTTGTGCATTGAAACTGCGTGTCTAATTAACGCGTGGCGCTGTTCTGCTTTTTTATAAGTCATTTCAACTGCGTTAGTAGTTATCGTGTGTGTCTGTTCATGATCTAGTTTGTGGGCATGTTTTGCTTCGTCTTCCTTTTTGCGTAAAGGTTCGCGTGCGTGTTCGAAGAATTTATGTGCGTAGTGTTTTACGTGTTCGTGAATTTTCAAGTTATATTTTAAACCTCTTATTTTTTGAAGAACATCAAGCCGTATTCTTTTTCTTCTTGTTTATCTTTAAGTGCGCTATTAAGTAAGAGTGCGATAATTACGGCGATTATGATAGTTTCTATTATTGGTTGATTTACGCCAAAAGCAGGGCCAAATAATATCATCAAAAGTACAATTATTCCGGCTAATATGAATATGGATAATTTTTCTAAGTATTGTGATCCGTGGATGTTTCTTTTAATTTGATTGTATGCTTTGTTGACTATTAATATGGCGTTTAGTGCTAAAAATCCAGCTATGATAAGTACTATTCCGGTTATTGCAGTGATGATGGTTGATTGTAGTTCGATGTGAAATAGTTGTTTTGCTTCGTAAACTAAAAATAGTGTGCCAATTAATGCGCCTGCTCCGACTAAATAGTTCTTTGCTTGTCCCATCGTATTACCAAATATGCTTCTTGCTCCACTTATTGATTCAAGTAAGTGTAGTGTAATTCTGCTTCTGCTTGACGCGTGAAGTCCAATTCTTTTGAATTTGGTTGGCACGAATTTTGCACTTAATTGGGCGATGTATCGGTAGTGGTCTATTGTAATTGTGCTTGCTAGTGCGAGTACGAATACGAGAATGGATGTGGTGCCGATTAAGTCAAAGCCGCCTAGTAGTGCAGGGTTGGCTTGACTTGCGATTAGTAGCGAAAATTCTCCTATTGATAGCATTGCAAGTCCAGTAAATGCGGCTGACTCTTCACTAACTCCAAATAAGTAGGCGGTTAATGCCATTCCGACGTATTTGATTATAATCGCAAATATGATGAGGGTAATTATTATTAGCGCGTTGTTCATCGCGCCTGCAACGTTAACTGTTAGGCCTACTGAGACGAAAAATAGTGATGCGAATACTAAGATTAATGGTTCAACTGAGTGTTTGAATTTATCGCTTTGTGGTACTGACGCTATTAAGTTTCCTGCAAGGAATGCTCCAATTGAGGCGGGTAGTCCAAGTAGTGTTGCTACTATTGATAGTCCAATTCCAAGTGATAGTGAGGTTAAGCTTGTGGTTTCTTCTGCTTGGTACTTAAATAGCCATTCTAGTATGGGTGTTGCAATTTTTGAAAATACTAAGTAGAATAGTCCAAAGATTAATAGTGCTTGTAGAATTGATGAAATTAATTCTATAGTTAGTACATTTGTAATGCTCGTGGTGTCAGTTAGTGTTGAAAATATTGTTAGTAGAAAGATTGCAATTATGTCTTCTACGATTAGTACAGATATTAGCACGGGTACTTCGGGTCTGTTTTCGTAACGTTTTTCGGTTACTATTTTGATCATAATTGCTGTACTTGTAATTGACAATATTGCACCTAGGTATAGTGCGGTTATTTGGTTTAGTCCTAGTACGGATGCAATTAGGTAGCCTAGTACGAATATAACTAGCATTTTAGTACTTGCAATTAATACTGCGGCTAATCCATGTTCTTTTAGTTTAGATACGGAGAATTCTAGTCCGATTGCGAATAGTAGTAATACTGCGCCGATTTCTGCTATGAAGCTAATTACTTCGGTTGATTTTACTAGTCCTAGTTGATGTGGACCTACTATTGCGCCTACTAGTAGTAGTCCTAGTACGGCAGGTTGTTTGAATCTAACTGCTATGGCTCCGGCTATGGTTGCAAGTATTAGCACTATTCCTAGGTTTAGAAATTCGGTTTCCATGAAAAGTAGTTAATAAATAAACCTGTGATGATATTTATTGGTTAGGTATTAAAAATGGAAGAAAATGTTGAAAGTAAAGGTCGCAGGCCAAAGACAGGCATTCCTTCAAGTGAGCAGCTTTACTTACCACGAAAAGACTCATTAGATGAAGTGCTAGGTAAACAGGGCGCAATTAGAATGTCTACTTCGTGGAACATCGGGGATGTATTGCAATTCGTATTTCCGAAGAAGTACCGTGAGTCTTACTATAACGTTTCCAATTTGTTTTTAGCTGAGCTTCTTTCTAAAGGCGGCTCAATGTCTAGCTCTGAAATTGGTGACTTCGTCTCCAAAAATACTATTAGTAAGGCTACTTTTTACAACAAAGTCCTCCCTCGACTAGTAAGGGTAGGTATGATTGAACGACACCGCGAACCAGAAAGTCAAAAAATGAAAGTCAAATGGAGCTCACAATTCTCAATATACCTAGAAAAAATTGCATTCGAATGGAAAAGACTAGAACCAAGAAGTTGATTATACATGAAACCTAAGAAAAGTGCAGTGGTATATGCTCATAATAATTTAGAAGTAATTGTACGGCCCGGTAAAACAAAGTTGGGTAAACGATTTGATAGATTTAAAATTACTAGTCCAACTGAGCGTATTCAAGCGGTTGAGTATGATCACGATAAAGTTAAAGGATTACTTAAAATGTGGCGTGCCATACGAGATGGGGAAATTGAGCATGACGAAATTTTAACTGGTGATCGCAATCCCTTTCCACATAATACTTTTGAAGAAGTAAGATCATATAGAATCAAAAGTGCATTAGGAAAATTTGACTCTAAGACTAGTTTGGTAATTGCGGCATTTAAAAATGGAAAACTGCACGCAGTGCATTCAGATAGTATGTCGCCTTCTTGGGCAGTAAATAAAGATGACATTAAATTATTGGCTCATGCGCTTAAAAATTACAAAAGAGACTTGAAATAATTATGTTAAAGCTTTACACTACTCCAGTTTGTCCTTATTGTGATTATGT
>CAZERP010000001.1:0-5956 GCA_964514805.1 Microcaldota archaeon | reverse complement strand
ACTTGGCGTAAAATACGAAACTGTAGATGCTAGCTTGCCTGAAAATAGAGAAGAACTAATCAAACTAGGGGGAAAAAGTCAAGTTCCGTTCCTAGTAGATACGGACAAGAACGTGAAAATGTATGAGTCACGCGACATTGTAAAATACGTCAAAAAAACCTATTTCTGATTCTTCTTTGTTTTTGGTTTTTCTTCGTATATGTGTCTTATGACTCTTTGTGGGTATGGGATTTCTATTTTTTCTTTTTTGAGTGTGTCGTTTATTGTTTGAATAGCGTGCGTTTTAGCTTCTAATAGGGATGCTTGTTTGGTGTCGACCCACATTCTTATTCTTAGGTTAATTGCAGAATCGGCAAAAAGCTCAGATATTACGTCAAGGGGTTTTGCTTGTACGATGAGTGGTAGTTTTAAGAGCGCATCTTAGATTGATTTAGCTGCATGTCTTTGATCTGAATTATAGTCAATTCCTACTGTGAGTTCAAGCATTCTTGTCTTTTCTATTGAAAAGTTTACGACTGGATTAGTTGCGATTAAAGCGTTTGGTACAAAAATGTGTGTGTTATCGGTTGTTACTATTTCAGTTGATCTTAGGGAAATTTCGCGTACTGTTCCGGTTGTGTTTGCGCCTTTTACTTCAATCGTGTCTCCGATTTTGAATGGCCTGTCGAGTACGATGAAAATTCCGCCGAGTAGGTTGGAAAAGACGTCTTTTGCAGCGAATCCTATTACGATTCCAGCTACTCCTGCTCCGGCAAGCATTGCGGTGAATAGGCTAGTTAGTTCTAGTACGTTTAAACTTAGTACTAGTGCGATTGTGTACGCGATGTAGTTTAATGTCTTTTGTAAAAGAGAATGGAAGTGTTCAGATAGGTCTATTTCTTTTATCGCGTCATCTAGTTGTTTGAATGCGGTTGCTAGGTATTTTACGAATATGAATGTGCCTAGCCAAATTAGTATTAGTTGTACTCCTTTTGCTTCAATGCTTTTTGTGCTAAATAGTTCAGTTAGTGTTTTGTCAAATCCGCTTAAGTAAACCAAAATTACAAGTGCGGCCAGGTAGGTTAAGAATGAAATTACTTTTTTGATTATATCATGTGTTTTGTTTGAGAAGTTTATAGCGTCGCTTTTATCGTCAATTTTATGAATTAACTTAGGTAAGAATGTAGCTACTATCCACGCGCCAATTATTACTGCTGCGGCTTGGATTATTTTTAATGAAAATAAGTCATCTAGCGCCATAAAATTATCGAACTCGTTTTAGTGTTTAGAATTAGTTTTTAGGATGTGAAGGGGGGTAAAAAAAGGAAGTTAATATTTTATTTTTTCATTTTTTTTCTCATTGCAGTGATTATTTTTCTGCGTTTTTCTACTGCTTTTTTGAGTCCTGCTGTTTTTTTACTTTTCTTTAATGTCATTTGTAATTATTACACCGTTTTATTTGTTGTATTAAATTAGTAGTTTTTGTTGTTTAAATCTCTTTACTCGACTACGTTTTTAGGGCGTTTATTATAGATGTCTTCATTATTTTTCCATGTGTGGAGTCTATTTCTTTAAAATCTATTTCCCATTGTAATTTTGCTAATCTTTCAAGTAGTAAATTAGTATCGTTGCTTGTCGCGTTTATGCTTTTAAGTTCGTAGAGCGCGCTTAATGCGCTTTGAGCTACTAGTGTATTTGAATCATTTAGTGCTTTTTTTGCAAGTCTTTCACTATTCGGGTGTGGAATTTGCGCTATTTTATCTAAGGCCATTTTACGTATTCCCGGGTGGCAGTTTTCATCTAGGAATTGACTTAGTGCGGGTAAGTTGTTTGAAAGCGGAGCTAGGTTTTCTATAAATTCATAGTGGCTTTCAAATAAAATCGCCGAGTCCATATTGTGTTTACTACATCCAAGAGTTTAAAGTTATTGCTTGGGTTTGGGTTTCTTGTTTGCCATCACAAGATACTTGGTAGTATTCGCATTTTTGGCACTTTTCGGTTACTGTTTTTGGGAAGTTATTTGACTTAATTGATGTTTTAATTTTGTTTAATTTGTCTTCAATTTGGTTTGTGAGTTCGTCTAATTCGGGTTGATTTTTAGTAATTTTTACAGTTTTTGGTATGCTTAAGTATTCCCATTCTAGAGTTATGTTGTTTGGGTTTAGTTTAGTGCTTTGAGTTATTAGTAAACTGTATAGTGCTAGTTGCCAGTCCGTTGCAAAAAAAGCTTCATTTGGTATTTCTCCGGTTTTGTAGTCTATAATTTTGTATGTTTCGCCCATTTCTAGTCGGTCAATTATTCCAGTCATTGTTTCGCCGCCTATTTTGCCAAATAGTTTTTGTTCTACGCGTATAGTTTCGTTTGAAGTTTGTGAGCCGTATTTTGTGTAGTAGTTATCTAGGCAGTTTAGGGCGTGTTTTTTGTATTTTTCCTCACTTTCTTGAGGGCTAATGTTGGCGTGCCAGTTACTTGCCCATGTAGATTCTAGTTGGGCGTAAATTGCATCTTTTGAGTTTTTAATCTCGTTTTTTGAGTGTATTTCAATGACTTTGTGTACGGTTCTGCCGGTGAATACTTCAATCGGTTCAAAATCACTCATTGGCGCGTGTTTTACGTACTTTAGATAGAATTTGTATTGGCAGTATTCGTATGTCTTAATTTTTGAGTATGAGTACATTTACTTGGTTTAATTCTCCTTTTTGAAGGGGTTTAAATTTGTTCTTTTTTCTAGTGATTTAATATGGAGCTTAAGTTCGTTTTACTTATTGTAGCGCTAGCTTTTTGGCTATTGCCTACTTTGGACTTTTTAAAGAATCCACGCAAGGCGCCATTCGTTTAACTCTTTTTTTTTATATGTCTTGTTTTAGTAGTGTTGTTCTGTGATTGGCTTTAGCTCGCGTTATGGCTTTTTCTATTTCTTTTTCAATTGCCAAGTCTAGTTCTGCGTAAAATTCTTCTGATACGCGTATTTTTTTGTTTTTTGCTAGTTGTTTTACTGTGCTTTTGTTACAAAATCCAGCCATAACTTTTCAATCTATTTATAGTGATTCTTTTTGTAGTATTAAGCTTTTACACTTGCTTGCGAGATCTTTGATTTTTACTCTTTGTTGTTTAGTTGAATCTCGATCTCTTATTGTAACGCTTTCATCGGTTAGAGTATCGTAGTCTATTGTTATGCAAAGTGGTGTTCCGATTTCGTCGTTTCTAGCGTATCTTTTTCCTATGCTTCCGGCTTCGTCGTATTCGATTTGCCAGTCTAGTTCTTCGGTTAGCATTTCGGTTATTTGTTTAGCTTTTTCTGCCATTCCGTCTTTTTTCATTAATGGTAGTACTGCTGCTTTGTATGGCGCGATGAGTGGTTTTAGGTGCATTGTTGTTGTGCTTCCTGTTTCGTTTTTCTTTTCTTCGTATGCGTCGCACATTATTACTAGTAGCATGCGGTCAATTCCAAATGTTGGCTCTAGCACGTGAGGTAGGAAGCGTCTTTTTGTAGCTTCTTCAAAGTAGGTTAAATCTTTGGTGCTTACTTTTTGATGTTGTGTTAAGTCGAAGTCTCCTCGGTTTGCGCATCCTGCGATTTCTTTGAATCCCCAGGGGAATTTGTATTCAATGTCCCATGTTTGGCTTGAGTAGTGTGATAGTTCGTCTTTCATGTGTTGTCTGAATCTTAGGTTTTGTGGTTTTACGCCTAGGACTTGTGTGTAAAATAGGTACATTTCTGCTAGCCAGTACGCGTGCCAGGCGGTGTTGATTCCTTTTGTTTTTATCATTTGTTCAATTGTGTGTTCTTTTGGCTCGTGTTTCTTTTCTTGATCTTCTTGAGTGTAAAATGTCGCTTTGAGTTTTAGTTGTTTTTCGGTTAGTGGCGCGTCGTTTATTTTTTCTGGGTCTACGAAGAATTCGATTTCTGCTTGAGTTAATTCTCGTAGTCTGAATATGAAGTTTCTTGGCGCGATTTCGTTTCTGAATGCTTTACCGTATTGTGCGATTCCAAATGGTAGTGTTTTGCGCATTGATAGTTGGATTTGTTTGTAGTTGGTAAAGATTAGTTGCGCTGTTTCGGGTCTTAAGTATACTGTGCTGTTATCGTCTGCGATTGGTCCGATGTGTGTTTTAAACATTAGGTTAAATGTTCGTGCTTCGGTTAGTTCTCCTTTGCATTTTTGGCACACTAGTTTGTGTTTTTTGATAAGTTCGGTTAGTTTATCGTGGGTTACTCCGTCTACGCTAATTTTTAGTTCTTCTTCTATTAAGGTGTCTGCTCGGAATCTGCTTTTACATTTTTTGCAGTCTACTAGTGGATCGTTGAATGCGTCTACGTGTCCTGATGCTTTCCATACTTTTCCGTTGGCAAGTATGCTTCCGTCGTGGCCGACTACGTCTCTGCGTTTAGTTATGAAATAGTGCCAAAATGCGTTTGTTAGGTTATTTTTTAACTCGGCTCCAAGTGGGCCTAAGTCATATACTCCGGCTAGTCCTCCGTAGATTTCGCTGTTTGGAAATATGAAGCCTCTTCTTTGGCTTAAACTTACAATTTTTTCGAGTAAATTATCTTCATTTTTAGTAGTCATAGTAAATAGCACATTTTCTAGTAATTACATTTCTATTTGTTAATAATAGTTAGAAGCAGAGTTATTTTTAATCCGTTTGCGTTTATGCTTACAGGCGTTGATAGTTTATAGATGAGGTTTAAAGGCCAAGCGGCAATTCAGTATATTTCGGTTGTTGCTATTAGTTTTTTGATACTCGTACCGATATTTTTGTACGTTAATAGTTCTAACGCTCAATTTCAAGATGAATTACGTAGTAGTTACGCTAAAAATTTAGCTCTACAAGTAAGGGACGCGGCGGATTTAGTTGCAATTCAAGGATACCCGGCAAGAGCTTCTATTGATATTAATGTTCCAGATGGCATTACGGCAGTTAGTTTTTATCAGAATGAAATTGAAGTTGATTTTTATACAAGTGCAGGGCAATCTGCAGCGTATGCTTATTCAATTGCTAATTTAACCGGTGATTTGTCAAATCTTGCAAATGTTAGGGGTCGGCATATTCTAATTGTAAAAGCGCAATCTGCGGCGGATGGTTCTGTTTTTGTTAATGTCACAGAATAAATCTAAGTCAAAAGGTCAAATTGAGCTTGAATTCTTAAGCTTAGTTAGTTTAGTGCTAATACTTTTTGTAATGGTTTACTTGCTATCTTTTCAAAAACAAGTTGATATGCAGCATGAAAGAAACAGTATCTTTGCTAAGCAACTTTGTTCTTTTTTAGCATTCGAAGTTGACTTTGCAACAGCGATTGGCGCAGGGTATGAGAAGAACATAACGTTGCCGGAACTTTTAGGGGATAAAGTTGACTATGGCGTGGTTATTGACAATGCAGAGCAATCTGTAGTTTTAACTTGGGATGATGGAAGTTGTCGCGCGTATATTAAGTCTAATTCGGTTAGTGGAAATTTCGCGCCAGGTTTTAATTCAATAACCAATAATGGTAGTGGGGTTGTAATAAGTCAATGAGAATTGCTTTTACTACTAGAAAAGGCCAAGCGTTATTTGGAGATTTCATTTTAAGTATAGTAATTTTTGTTTCACTACTGGTTTTGATATTTGTTTCGTTTAATACTTTTGAAAATCAAATAGCAACTGCTTCAAATCGTATAGATTACGCGACTTTTACCAAAGAAACTTCGGATGTGTTATTTAGTTTCCCCGGGTCTCCAAGTAACTGGAGCGCAGCTAATGTTAATGTAGTTGGACTAGGAGAAGTTAACACTAATGCAATTAGCGCAGGTAAAGTACTTTCTCTTTTTGATATTGATTATAGTACTAATAAACAGAATTTTTCTTTAGGTTCGTATGAATTTAACCTAACTTTTTATGAAGAAGACTCAATTTTTTACAGTGGCATTGCGCAAAATAAAGTAGCGCTGTTTGTCACGAGCGCATCTGCTGCTTTTGCTATGGTTAATGGGTCTA